>DASZNX010000243.1:0-5522 GCA_035551075.1 Gemmatimonadales bacterium
CGCTGTACTCCCATCCGTGCCAAGGGCAGGTCACGAACTCCCCATGCAGTCGTCCGTCCGAAAGCGGACCACCTTTGTGATTGCAGATGTCGGAAATCGCGGTGAGCCGGCCATCGAATTGGAAGATGGCGATGCGGTGCCGGTCGATCTTGATCGAGAACGGGGCATGGGCCAGCAACTCGTCCCTCGTGCCCAGTCGGTGCCATTCAGCCATACGCTGTCCGGGGTGGGAGTCGCTCAATGCTATATTCCTGCGCGGATGCCCGCATCCCGCTCCCGCTTTGCCGTCATCTTCTTCACCGTCCTGATCGATCTCATCGGCTTCGGGATCGTACTGCCGATTCTTCCCGGTTACGCCCAGCGCTTTGGCGCAGGCGGGTTCGCCTACGGCGTGATCATCGGCGTCTACTCGTTCATGCAGTTCGTTGCCACCGCGCTGCTCGGCAAACTCTCCGACCGCATCGGGCGCCGGCCCGTGCTGCTGGCAACGATGCTCATCAACGCGGTCGGCTACTCCTTATTCGCTTTTGCCGGATCGTATTGGGTGCTCTTCCTCTCGCGCGTGGTGTCGGGATTCGCGGGGGGCAACATCTCGGCGGCGCAGGCCTACATGGCCGACATCACGACGCCGGCCGAGCGCTCCCGCGGCATGGGACTGGTGGGCGCGGCGTTCGGCATTGGATTCAGCTTCGGGCCGGCAATCGGCGGTTTTTCCTCCCACTATCTCGGGCCGAGCGCGCCGGGGCTCGTCGCGGTCGGTCTGTCGCTGGCGAACTTCGTGTCTGCGTTCTTCATCCTCCCTGAGTCGCTTCGCCATGAGCATCGGGTAACGCGCCGGCTGTTCGATTTGCGGCACATCGGCGAGGCGATGGCGCGGCCGTTGCTGCGTCCCCTGATGACGGTCTGGCTGCTGACTCCCATCGCATTCGCCGGTTACACGGTGGTGTTGCCCCTGTATGCCGCCAAAGCGTTCGGCTGGGGCGACCGCGAGCTAGCGATTCTGTTCACCATTATCGGCGTGACCGCCGCGTCGGTGCAGGGATACTTCTTTGGAAAGCTGGCGCGCCGCACGGGCGAGCGCGCGCTTGTGATCGCGGGCGCGTTCGGCATGGCGGTTGCCATCGGGATTGTGCCGTTCCTGCCCAATCCCATCCTGCTGTACGCCTGGACGTTTGTTCTCGCGGCCTCCAACAGCGTCTTCTCGCCCGCCGCAACCGGACTCGTCTCCGTGTATGCCGCCCCAAACGAGCAGGGTACCGTCCTTGGCGCGGCGCAGGCCATCTCCGCACTCGGCCGAACGGCGGGACCGCCCGCCATCGGGACGGCCTACGATCTTGTGAGCGGCGTCACGTCTTTTCTGCTCGCCGGTGGGGTCATGCTGCTCGCCGGCATCGTCGCGTTACGTCTCGCACCCGTGCGTCCCGGTGATGAAGAAAAATTCGCCGCGCCGTTACCTCCGGACACTTCCGCAGAGTCTTAACGCCATCTAGGCTTTACCGTCACACGACCAGACTTCCAACGGAGCAACGGATGTACAAACGCATGACCGTCGCAGTTGCCGCCTTGCTGTTTGTGGCGGCCTGCAGCCACGATCCTACGAGCGCGAGCTCGCCCACGAATGAGCTCGTGCTCGCGGAGAACGCCCAGGTGATTGCCGACAACGTCGCGTCTTCGCCGACGGGCGGCACGACCTGCGAAGGTTGGTTCCGGCGCGTGATCGACACCTTGCGCACGACCGACAATCCCACAGCGATCGCCTACCTCGATTCCGCGCGCGCCAATCGCGACTCGGCGTTTCACGCGTGGATGGCCGGCGATACCGCCAAGACTCGCGCGTACGCGCGCACCGCATTCCGCGACCTGTTGTCCGCGGTGATCGCGATTTACCCGAACGCGCCCGAGCGCACAGGTGCGGCGGTCGATACGGCCGTGGCGCGCATCGAGAATTTCCTGGGTGATCGCCCCGCGCCGCGGATTCGCGCGCTCCTCGCGCACATCGACACGCTGCGTGCCAGCGCCGACTCGGCACTGGCGGCCGGCGACCCGGTCACGGCCTTCGCGCTCAACCTGCGCAGTCTCCAGATCCTGCACAGGCTACGCGAGCACGTCGAGTACGCGCACCACGATCATGACGACGTGGCTGATCAGGAAATGGAAGACGTAGGGTCGTAAAGAACACGTAGACGCTCAGAGGCCGAGAGGCTGCCCCTCAGCCTCCGGCCTCTTGGCGTCTCGTTCGCCGTCTAGCCGTCTCCTGCCCCATTCTGTCATATTTATTTCCCCCCCAGCAGGAGCTTTGCGCAGTATGCGCCTCTATAAGACAAATGAAATCCGTAACGTGGCCGTAGTGGGCCACGGCGCGAGCGGCAAGACCTCCCTGGTCGATGCGCTGGCGTTCGTGGCCGGAACGAGTAAACGACATGGCTCCGTGAAGGACGGCACGGCCCTCACCGATTACACCGCAGACGAAATCGAACGCAAATACTCCATCAACCTCGCGCTGGCTGTCGCCGAGTGGATGGACACGAAGATCAACCTGATCGACACACCCGGATATCTCGACTTCACCGGCGACCCCCTCGCGGGCGTCTACGCGGCCGACTCCGCGGTGGTCGTCCTCTCGGCGACGTCCGGTGTCGAAGTCGGCACCGAGAAAGTCTGGGATTACTGCGAGAGCCGCTCGCTGCCGCGGCTCTTCTTCGTGTCCTTGATGGACAAGGAGCACGCCAACTTCGAGCGCGTCTTCAATCAGATCAAAGAGCAGCTCACGGCGAAGGTGATCCCGGTGGAAATTCCGGTCGGCGAAGGCCTGGAGTTCCACGGGATCATCAATCTCTTCTCGAAAAAGGCGCATCTGTACAAGAAAGGCACGAAGGCGGGCGAGTACGAGGAAGTGGACGTGCCCGACGAGTACAAGGATCGCTTCGAGAAATACTCCCAGGAATTGATCGAGAGCATCGCGGCGACCGATGACACGCTGCTCGAGCGCTATCTCGGCGGTGAAGAGATCGGCCGTGACGAAGCGATCGCCGCCATGAAAGCCGGCATGGCGAAAGGCGAGCTGTTCCCCCTCTTCTGCGGCGCCGCCGAGCTGACGTATGGGACGCGCGCGCTACTCAACAAGATCGTCGAGCTGTGTCCGGCGCCGCAGGAGCGGCCACCGGTCGAGGCACAGAAGTGGGGCAGCGCGGAGCGCGTCACCTTGAAGGCCGAGGACAGCGGGCCGCTGGTTGCGCAGGTCTTCAAGACCGTCTCCGAGCCGCACGTGGGCGACGTGACGCTCTTCCGCATCTACTCCGGAACCGTGCGGAACGGCCAGGACGTCTGGAACGCGCCGCGCGATTTAGCGGAGAAGCTGAACCACCTGTGCGTATCGATCGGTAAGGAGCGGTTCGAAATCGCGGAGCTGCATGCGGGGGACATCGGCGTCGTGGCGAAGCTGCGGGATACGCACACGAACGACACCCTGTCGACGCGAGACAAGGGGCTGGTCCTTCCCAAGATCCCGTTCCCGGAGCCGGTCATCACGGTCGCCGTCGAGGTCAAGCAGCGCGGCGAAGAAGACAAGCTGTCGACCGGCCTGCACAAGCTGCACGAAGAGGATCCCACATTCCATCACGAATACAACCCCGAGCTGGCGCAGACGCTCATTCGCGGACTGGGCGAGCGTCACCTCGAGATCGTGGTGGGGCGGTTGGCTCGGAAGTTCGGCGTGCACGCGCAGACAGCGAAGCCCAAGGTCGCCTATCGCGAGACGTTCCGCGGGAAGAGTGAAGGGCAGGGGAAGCACAAGAAACAGACCGGCGGCCGTGGACAGTACGGCGACTGCTGGATCAGGATCGCGCCGCTGCCACGTGGCTCCGGCATGCAGTTCATCGACGAGATCGTGGGTGGCGTGATCCCGCGGCAATACATCCCGGCGGTCGAGCGAGGCGTCGTCGAGGCGTCGCACAAGGGCCCGGTGGCCGGTTATCCCGTCGTGGACTTCAAGGTGGAGCTCTATGACGGCTCGTATCACGACGTGGACTCGAACGAAATGTCGTTCAAGATGGCCGGCATTCTCGCGTTCAGAAACGTGAGCCCCGGCTGCCGGCCGGTCCTCCTCGAGCCCATCATGGAAGTCGAAGTGTGGACGCCCGACGAATACCAGGGCGCGGTGATGGGTGACATCTCTTCGCGACGCGGCCAGATCATGGGTACGGAGAAAGACGGCCGGCTCACCAAAGTGAAAGCGCTCGTGCCCGAAGCCGAGCTCGATCGTTACGCGACCACGCTGCACTCGATCACCCATGGTCGCGGCACGTACAAGATGAAATTCCACGTATATCAGGACGCGCCACCGGATATCGCGGCCAAAGTCACCGAAGCGCGCAAAAAGGAGCTGGAGGAAACCGCGAAGTCCTGATGCTTCAGAGTCACGATAAGGACGGAGTCCGGCAGCGCGCTTCGACGCCGTTCCCCGCGTACTCACTCGAGACGCTCACGCCGCCCAGCCGCTCCAGCGTCCGATGGATTTGCTTCCGGGTACGCATGTGCTTGTACCAGTCAGTGAGCGCATCGTGTGTATCGAGCAACGCCCACTGCCGGTACAACTCCTCGGGCAGACGGCAGCAGTGGAAGTAGGTGAGGACTGGAGACACGCGGCTGACCAGCGCCTGGCCTACCGGGCTGTTTCGGACGGCGCGATGCAGCGGGAAAAAGAAGTTGACGAGCCGCGTGGTCCATTTCATCGCCTGCTGGGGCGGCATGCGACGCAGCACGTGCCGAAAGAGCGTGGTGGTCTTGGTATAGCGGGATAGCGAGTGCGTGTAGTGGTCGATGATCAACCAGCCGCCGGGGCGCACCTGATCGAACAGGGCGGCGATCGTCTGCTCGGGGCTCGGCGTATGCTGGATCACACCGAGGCAGAACACCAGATCGAATTGCCGCGGGGCGAACGGAAGGCGCAGCAGATCGGCCTGCACGACACGATGCCGATCGTTCTGCGGGAAGTTCTCTTGATTCGCCTCGACGGCGTTGCTGAGATCGACCGATGTCACCGAGGCGCCGGTCCCAAGCAGAACTTCCGTGAATCGTCCCGCCCCGCACCCCGCTTCGAGCACCTCGCTGGGATGTTCGTGCAGGAATGCCCACGCCTCGGGACCGATGCAGCGCCGGGCGCGTTTCAACGAGATGTCGGTGCCGCAGTAGGAATCGAGCTGCGTCTTGCGGAACGTGTTCCACTGCAGCCCGAACGCGTCCGTATAGTTCTGCCGATCGACGATCATGCGCGGGATGCCGGCATCGATGCTCCACTCGTGACGTTGCGCGCAGATCAATCTTGTGGCGCTCGCGTCCAGCGATTGCCGATCCAGCGGACAAACGAGTTCGGGAAACACGAGCGACACCCCCGCAAGGGTCCGCTTTCGTCGTGCAGCACGAAGCATGCCGCCCGTGGGCAAGCGTGACTCGCGGGAACTATGACTTGTGGCGCGGGCGATGCCGCTTTTGGAGTCAGGAAGTCGAACGGCCCGGTCACCGAG
>DASZNX010000244.1:0-6976 GCA_035551075.1 Gemmatimonadales bacterium
GCCTTGCCGCGCGCGCGATGATCCTCCCGGCCCTTGTCTGGGGTCACCCGGATGCGCCGCCCTTCGGCGTCATGTTCTTCGGATCGCTGGCCCTGATTCACGCGCCGCTCGCCGTGCCGTTGCCGTCCGGCGCCGGGGGAATCGAGGTCGCCTTTTTGTCGGGATTCGCGGGCGACTTCGGGTCCCATCAAGCCACTATGTTGCTGCTGTGGCGATTCTACACGACGATCCTGCTGACGACTTTGGGCATTTACTGGCTCGTGCACACCCACGGTGTGAAGGCGGCCAAAGAGCTGTTTACGGTCGGCTGGTTCCGCCGGCGCTAGGCGCCGGTGCCATCGCCATCAGGACGATGGTGCGCTCGGCGGCGCGCGCGACGCCGTGCGGGATCTCGGCGGGCGCAACGATCAAATCTCCGGCGCCCGCTTCCACCGTTCTCTCACCGATGACGAAAGTGGCCTTTCCACTGAGCACCACATAGAATTTGTCGGCGCCCGCGTGCGTGTGGAGCGATTGGCTCTGACCTGGCTCGAAGCAGTTCAGCCCCACGATGAGCCGGTGCGAGCGAAAGCAGTCGATCTTCGTCATGGCGTCGGCACGGAACGCGGCGCGCGCGAGCAGATGCTGGACCAATTCTGGGGATTCCATGGGCGATTCCTGGCTCCAGACGGACGATACGCGCAGAGAGCGCACTGACACGAGTGGGACCGGCCCGATGAGTCAAACCCGCATGGAACGCGACCCCTTGGGAGAGCTGCCGGTTCCGGCGGACGCGCTGTGGGGCATTCAGACCGAGCGCGCGCGCCAGAACTTTCCCATTTCCAATCTGCGACCGCTCCCGGCGTTCGTCGACGCCTGTATCTGGATCAAAAAGGCCGCCGCGCTGACGCATCGCGAAACCCGGCGCCTGGACCCGAAATTGGCCGATGCAATCATCCGCGCCGCGGACGAAGTGCTGGCCGGCGGACATCGCGACCAGTTCGTCGTGGATCCGTATCAAGCCGGCGCCGGCACGTCGCACAACATGAACTGCAACGAGGTGCTCGCCAACCGCGCCAACGAGCTGCTGGGAGGAAAGCGGGGCGAGTACAAGCCGGTGCATCCCAACGATCACGTCAACATGGCGCAATCGACCAATGACGTGATCCCGACGGCCATTCGGCTGGGCGCGCTGGCGCTGTTGCCCGCACTTGTTGAAGCGCTCGGGCGGTTGGCGCGCGCGTTTCTCACCAAGGGCCAGGCGTTCGACGGAATCGTGAAAGCGGGCCGCACCCACCTCCAGGACGCGACCCCCCTGCGGTTGGGGCAGGAGTTCACCGCGTACGGTCACACGGTCGAACGCAACAGCGCCCGCATCATGCGCGGCGCCGACGATCTCCGCGATCTCGGCATCGGTGGCACCGCGGTCGGCACGGGACTGAACGCGGAGCCTCAGTATCCGGCGCTGATGGTCAAGCATCTGCAGGCGATGACCCGGCTCGAGCTGCGCGTGGGACAGGATCGCTTCCAGCTGATGCAGTCGATGGGTGACGCCGCCGCATTTTCCGGGGCGGCGCGCACCTATGCCGTCGATCTGGCAAAGATCGTGAGCGACTTGCGTCTGCTGGTGTCGGGGCCGCGCACCGGCCTCGCGGAGATCGTGCTGCCCGCGGTCCAGCCGGGATCGAGCATCATGCCCGGCAAGGTGAACCCCTCGATTCCTGAAATGGTGAACCAGGTTTGCTACCAGGTGATCGGCAACGACATCACCGTCGCGACCGCGGCCGAGGCGGGACAGCTCGAGCTGAATGTCATGATGCCCGTCATCGCTCACAATCTCTTCTTCTCGATGATGATCCTGACCAACGCGTCGCGCGTGCTGGCGGAACGGTGCGTCGAGGGCATCGGCGCCGATGAAAAGCAGATGGCGCACTGGCTCGAGCGCAGTCCCGCGTTGGTCACCGCGCTGGCGCCCAAGATCGGCTACGCCGAGGCGGCCAAGCTCGCCAAAGAGGCGGTGGAGAAGAACCTCACGGTTCGCCAGCTCGTGGAAGCGAAAGGCGTGTTGAAGGGGCAGGAGCTCGAGGACGTCCTGGCGGTCTGGGGAATGACGGAGATCGGTGTTCCCGGACAGCGAAAGTAGCGGCGGTCCTAATTCCGAAGTGACAGCAGTCACGGAAGGCGCGAGCGCGACGCGATAAACGTCGTACATGCGCTTTCTGTCGATCCTGCTCATCGCATTGGCTGCCGGTGGCACTCTCGCCGCACAGCGCAACCTCCGCATTGGCCCCACTATATCGTCGATCGCCATCGAAGATGCGTCCGGCACTCACTCGTACAGCTCCTTCGGTGCCAGTCTCGCCCTGCTTTCCGGTGATGATGGCGAAGTCGGCGTCGGTGTGTCCCGGTACGACAACCTCTCGAGCACCAATTGCGTCCGCCAAATGACATTCGCGGGCGTGGAGTCCAACTACTATCCGATCGGCGCCAGGGGCATCGCACCCTATGCGTCAACGGCGCTCGGGCTGGCACGAGTGACCGACCAGGACGTGGATTTGCTGGGAGTCTGCACGGCGGCGACGCCGAAGAACGAGATCGGAATCGGGTTCGGGCTGGGTGTGCGACTCAATGTCGGTGCGCAGGCAGCCGCGCTGCTCGAGGGACGGTTCTTCCAGGTGCCGAACAGCGCCATCCAATCGCTGGAGGCGCGCGCGAATCTCTCGCTTGCCTTCGGCGGCCAGCACAAGAGCGACTTGCTGAACGGCACGCTGGGTCCCGCGATCAGCGTCCTTCCGCGGTTGAGCGGACCGATGGAATCGCGCGGACCCGCATACGGCGTGCGATTCCGTCGCAACACGAAGAAAGGCGCGCTCGGGCTCCAGATCGACTACGCGCCCTTGCGCATCATCGGTTGCTCCTCCGACTGCGAGCCGAGCGCAATTTTCTTCGCGCCGGGATACGAGCCGTCGCTGGGAACGAACTGGGGCCGCATCTACGTGGACCTCGGGCTGCTACTCGCCGGATTCCCCTCGACCGGTCCGGACCGCGGCATGGCGGAGGGCGCCCACGGCGGGCTCGGGGTCGACATCTTCAGTGGCGCGAACCTGATGTGGAACGTGAATGGACGCGCGCTCTGGCTGCAGCGGAACACAGGAGAGAATGTGTTCTTCCTCCAGATGGGATTGAGTGTCAGCCCGCAACTGCGCCACTAGGCATTGAATCCCGATAACGGCTCTCGCATATTCCCCCCCATGCGTGTCACTACCTGGGCGGAATACGGATTAATCGTCTCGATTCATCTGGCGAAGCGCGCCGGCCAGGGCCCCGTCGCCGCCCGCGAGCTCTCCGAGCAGGAACGCCTCCCGCACGATTACGTCGAGCAGATTTTACTGCGCCTGCGACGGGCCGGTCTGGTCGATTCCGTCCGCGGTGCGCGCGGCGGATACTTACTCGCCCGGACCCCGCAGACCGTCAGCGTCAAAGACGTGATCGAAGCGTCGGAGCACGTGACATTCGAAGTGAATTGCGATCTCCATCGCGTCGACGACGAACGCTGCGATCCCGCCACCGCGTGCAGCATTCGCCCCGTCTGGCGCCTGCTCGAACGGCGCATCAACGAAGTGCTCGCCGGCATCACGCTCGCCGATCTGCTGCACGCTGAGCCGCAGGTGTACCAGATTGCCGGGGTCGGCTCAGGGAACTGACGATGCTGTCCCACGAGGAGCTGCTGCGGTACTCGCGGCACCTCACCCTCCCGCAGGTCGGTCTCGACGGCCAAAACAAACTTCGCATGGCGCGAGTGCTGCTCATCGGCGCGGGCGGCCTCGGATCACCCGCCGCGCTATACCTCGCGGCTGCGGGTGTGGGCACGCTCGGCATCGTCGATTTCGACGTGGTGGATCGCAGCAACCTGCAACGCCAGATTCTGCACGGCACAGCGGGGATCGGTACGGCCAAGACCACTTCCGCGCGCGAGCGGCTGCACGACGTCAACCCCCACGTGACGGTTGAGAGCTTCGCGGAGCGGCTCACATCGGCGAATGCGCTCGAGGTGATCCGCGGCTTCGACGTCGTCGTCGATGGGTCGGACAATTTCCCGACGCGCTACCTCGTTAACGATGCCTGCGTCCTGCTGGGCAAACCGGACGTGTACGGCTCGGTTTTTCAGTTCGATGGGCAGGTGTCGGTCTTCGACGCGACCCGTGGTCCCTGTTATCGCTGTCTGTTCGCCGATCCACCTCCTTCCGATCTCGTTCCATCATGCGCCGAAGGCGGCGTGCTGGGTGTGTTGCCCGGAGTCATCGGATCGCTCCAGGCCCTCGAAGCGATCAAACTGATCCTTGGCTTTGGCGAGTCTCTTGTCGGTCGGCTGTTGATGTTCGACGGACGTCGCATGCAATTTCGCGAGCTCGCGCTGCAGAAAGATTCCTCGTGCCCCGTGTGCGGAGAGAACGCGACGGTCACGAAGCTGATCGACTACGAAGCGTTCTGCGGGCTGCGGGATGCGGGCAGCGCGACGCCGGACCGCTTAGAGATCAGCGCGCAAGACTTGTATCGCGAGCGCGGGCGGAAGCCGAACCTCGTGCTGCTGGATGTGCGTGAGCCGCGCGAAA
Organism: Gemmatimonadales bacterium; assembly: GCA_035551075.1. Classification (GTDB taxonomy): domain Bacteria; phylum Gemmatimonadota; class Gemmatimonadetes; order Gemmatimonadales; family GWC2-71-9; genus 20CM-2-65-7. The sequence continues at coordinate 4,593 of DASZNX010000244.1, forward strand.
TCGAGATCGCGCACATCGACGGCGCTCGCTACATCCCGTTGCGCGAATTACCTCGACGGTTAGCGGAGCTACCGGGGCATGGGGAGATCGTGACGATCTGCCATCACGGACAGCGTTCTCTCAAGGCGCGCGACATGCTCGTGGGCGCGGGGTTCAACCATGTGCGCAGCCTGGCGGGCGGGATCGATGCCTGGTCTCGAGAGATCGATGGGAACGTGCCGCGCTACTAGTGCCGAAGGTGGGACTCGAACCCACACGGGCTTGCGCCCACTGCGCCCTGAACGCAGCGCGTCTACCAATTCCACCACTTCGGCGAGACGGTTTCGAGGACCCCGAATCTAGAACGTTGTATAAGCCTAAGTCAATGCGTATCTTGCCCCGATACCGTGGAAAAAATCTCGATCGCGCGAAACCCGCGCGCGCGGCACGACTACCATCTCCTGGAAACGTGGGAGGCAGGACTCGTGCTGACCGGGACTGAGGTGAAATCGCTTCGCGACCGTAAGGCCAGTCTGAACGAAGCCTATGCTCACGTGCGCAACGGCGAAGTCTGGCTCGAAGGGATGACGATCTCGCACTATGGCCCGGGCAGTTACAACAATCCGCCGCCGGCGCGATCGCGGAAATTGCTGTTGCACAAGCGCGAAATCCGAAAGCTCCTGGGGGCTACCACTCAGAAGGGTCTCACCGTCGTGCCGCTGGAGCTTTACTTCAAGGACGGTCTTGCGAAGGTGGCGATCGCACTGGCCAAGGCAAAGAAGGCACACGACAAGCGCGAAGATCTCAAGCGGCGCGTGGCTGAGCGGGAGATGGCACGGGTTGTGAAGGGGAGACGAGCGTGAACGTCTTCCTTCTTATACTCGCCCTCCTGCCGCAGCAGGTGCTGATTGCCACCCCGCGCGGACAAACGACGATCCCCGTAACGACTGAGCGCGGAGCCGCCGCCATCGCCGCGGTGTTGCTCGCCCAGCCCCTTGGGCTTGTCACATCACTCGAGGGGTCCACGATCCGCGCGAGCCTGGGTCGCGGCGAAAGCTCCTTCGAGTTCGATATCGACGCGCCCTTCGTTCGCTACGGGGGCGCAGCCTACCCGCTGGTCGGCGCGCCCTACGTGGCGCGAGACACGCTATTCCTTCCGTTGCAGTGGCTGGTGGATTGCGTGCCGCGCCTGCTCGCTGGTCGCTATCGCTGGGATCCATGGCTCGGCCGTCTGGACGAGCTGACCGGCACGGCAGCCGCGCCGGTTGTATCGGGGCCCGCTGCCGGTGCAGCCACGGCGATTGTGGGAGGAGCAGTGTCGGCTCCGCCCCCGCCCCCGCCCCAGCCCCCTCCGGCGCCGAATCCACTCACAGGACTTCGGTTGCCGCACACGATCGTGGTTGATCCGGGACACGGGGGAGTCGATCCCGGCAACCCGGGCATGTATTTCCCGCACGGGCTCACCGAAAAGGACATCACGCTGGGCGTGGGCCGGTTGCTCCGGGCGGAGCTGATACGGCGCGGGCTCAGTGTCGTCCTCACGCGATCGACCGATACGCTGATCGACCTCGCTGATCGGCCGCTCTATTGCCGCGCCGACTGCGATCTCTTCGTCAGCGTGCACGTGAACTCGATGCCCGCGGGCAGGCGTCAAACGCAGGTGAATGGCGTCGAGACCTATTTCCTTTCCGACGCGAAGACCGAAGATCAGAAGCGGGTGGCGCAAATGGAAAACGACGCGCTCCGCTTTGAGACGACGGCGACGATGGAAGGACCGCTCGCCTACATCCTGCGTGATCTTCAGCTGAACGAATATCTGCGCGAATCGGCGCGACTCGCCGAACTGGTGCAGGAGAAAGTCTCGAGCATTCATCCGGGCGAGGACCGCGGCGTTCAACAGGGTCCGTTCATGGTTCTCGCGGCGGCGCGCCGCCCCGCGATCCTCGTGGAAACGGGCTTCGCCACGAATCGGGATGACGGCGCGTTTCTCGCATCCCCGGCAGGCCAACACAAGATCGCGTCAGCCATTGCCGACGGAATCGTCGCATACCTCGTCGAGTTCGAACGCAAGCTCGCCGTCGGAAGCGGTGGAGGCCAAGCGCGATGAAGCCTGCGTGTCTCGCGCTGCTTGCCCTCCTCGCGGCTGCGGGATCAGGAGGTTGCGCGTACTACAACGCGATGTGGTCGGCCGAGCAGTACGCGAAAGCCGCTCGCAAAGCTGAGGCACGAGGTCAGGAAGCGGAAGCCCGCTCGCAGTGGGCTCTTGCCGCGGCCAAGGCGGACGCCGTCGTCGTTAAGCATCCAAAGAGCCGCTGGGTCGACGACGCGTTGGTGCTGGAGGCTGAGGGATACGCGCGCTCGGGCGCCTGTCCCGAAGCTACGGACATCATCCCTCGCGCTCGTGC
>DASZNX010000245.1:0-18377 GCA_035551075.1 Gemmatimonadales bacterium
ATCGAGAGTGGACTCTCGAATACGGCGGTCAGCCGCGCCCGCGCGGTCGGCATGTGGCAGTTCATGGCCTCAACGGGGCGGGGCTACGGCCTGGAAATCGACCCGTGGCTGGACGAGCGGCGCGATCCCTTCAAGGCGACCGATGCCGCTGTCGCGCACCTCGACGACTTGGTCCAGCGCCTCGGGAGCGTCTACCTGGCCGCTGCGGCCTATAACGCCGGCGCGGGCCGGATTGAACGCGCCATCCGGCGTCTCCCCGGTGGGGGCGAGCCGGATTCCGTAGACGATCAGACCTTCTTCGAGATTGCGGATCGGCGTACCTTGCGGCGGGAGACCCGGGACTACGTTCCGAAACTCATTGCTGCTGCGCTGATTGCCAAGCAACCGGGACGGTACGGCTTCACCAATGTGGAGCGCCTGCCGCCGCTGGTCTTCGACGAGGTCTCCATTCCGGATGCCACGGGTCTCGATGTCTTGGCTCGACTGGCGGATACCTCGGTGGCGGCCTTGCTGGAGTTGAATCCGCAGTTCGTGCGCGGCATCACTCCCCCGGGGCGCAGCGTGATTGTTCGCGTGCCGCGCGGCACGGGCGCCCAGGTCGCCGAGCGATATGCCGATCTGCCGATCAACGAGCGAGTTACGTTCGTCGATCACTATGTGACGACGGGTCAGACGCTCTCCGGGATCGCGCAGCGCTACAACGTCACCGTGACGATGCTGCGCGCGGCGAACCCCCATCTCCAGCCTCATGCACTGCGTGTCGGCCAGCGGATCATCGTGCCCATGAGCGGCCGCGTCGTTCCCCGAGCCGCCTGGAGCAACCCGCCCGAGCCCAAGATCCGGCGGGTTTCGACGCGGTATCGCGGCGTCGATCCTTCCACGAGTGGAAGCACCCGCCACAAGGTCCTCGTGGGCGAAACCGCGAGCGGTATCGCCCGCCAGCATGGCATCGCGCTGAACGCCTTGCTGGAAGCGAACGATCTGACGTTGCGGAGTGTGATCCGGCCCGGTGACGTGCTACTGATTCCAGGCCGGTAACAACCCGGCACCCGTGGTTAGTGGTGCCGGAATCCCTTCATGACTTCGGTTTCATAGCCGTTCGCGGGGTCGCGACCGGCGCCCAGCAGCTGCTCCACCTTTGCCGGGCCTCGATTATAGGCGAGGAGCGCGAGCTGCATATTGGCGGGATAGCGGTCCAATAGATCCCGCAGGTACCGGAACCCAATCCGCAGATTCGTATCCCGATCGTACAGCTGCTGCGTGGTCAGGCCCGGCTCATACAGCCGTGCCGTACTGGGCAGCACCTGAGTCAGTCCAACCGCGCCGACGTGACTCGTCGCGCGAGGATTGAATCCGGACTCGACCTTGACCAGACGGAACGCCAGGCCGGGGTCGATCCCCTCGCTCAGCGCGACGTCATAGACGGCCGTCGCCATGTCGGCGGGCAGCCGGTAATGAGTCGAGTACTGCATGATCGCGTCCACGCGGTCGAGCTGCAGCCGGGCAACCTCCAGCTCACCCTGCTTCGCGTCGAGCTGCTGGCGCAGAGACCGCAGCTCGCCGAGTACCTCAGAGCCGGACGCCGGCGCGCGCTCAGAATCCGCCGTCGTGCCACCCGCCCACCCGCCCACAGTACTGACGAGCAGAGCGGCCAGCACGATCATTCCGCCGCGCAGCATCAGACGTTTCGTTCTCGTATGCATGCTCCTCCCCTCCACGTCCCAACGTGAATCAACATGCGTCAGCTGCATCAAACGCCCCTCAACCATCGACCGGAGCCTTTTTCTTCTCGAGCAGCTGCACATCGGAAATCACCATCGCGGAGTCGACGGCTTTCACCATGTCATAGACCGTCAGCAGCGCGACCGCGACGGCCGTGAGCGCCTCCATTTCGACGCCCGTCCTGCCAACCGTCCTGACCGACGCCCTTACGCGGACCCCGGGCAGCGACTCGGCCAAGCTCGCTTCAACCTCGACATGGTCGAGGCCCAGGGGGTGGCAGAGCGGGATCAGCTCCGCCGTCCGCTTCGCAGCCAACGTTCCAGCAACCTCGCTGACATGTAAGACGTCGCCTTTGGCGACCGTTTGCTCAGCGACCTGCCGAAACGCATCCGGCGACATCTGAATCGTACCGCTTGCGACAGCGATTCGGTCCATCAACGGCTTGTCGCCGACATCTACCATCCGAGCCCGGCCGGCCTGATCCAGGTGTGACAGCTTCACAGGGCCTCGGCCAACACGGCAGCGAGGAGCTGCGGGTTCACATTGCCCTGGGCCATATCTCGCGCGTCCATCACCAGCGAGATCGCCTCGACGAGCTTCTCCGTACTCCGACCCTGCCTCGCCTCGGCACGCAGCCGTTCAGCCAACGAATCCAGCATGTCGGTGAAGCCACCGCGCGCCTGAAAGGGCACCTGACCGAGCGCGTACAGCAATGGGGCTTCGGTGAAACGCGTTGCCAAATCCGGTTGCCCGGAACGGGGCGCATCCGTTGCAAAGAGCTTGCCAATACAACCGTCGGCAGCCATAACCCGTTGTGCCAATTCGTCTTTGTCTTTTATCTCCAGCATTTGCTGCGCGAATGCTGTCACGGCACTGTCGGCGATTCGCGCCACACGAACGAGCACAACACGGGAAAGAATCGTCGGAAGCAGGGCATTGGGATCCGCGGCTGTGATAATGATCACACTGTCCGCGGGCGGCTCCTCGAGCGCTTTGAGCAGCGCATTGGCCGCGACTTCTGTCCCCAACTGCGGAATCAGGCGTTCCGCATCGCCCACAATGAAGACTTTGCGTTTGCCCATCGCCGGCGTGAGCGCCAACCGCCTGAGCAACAGTCGAACGGCCGCGATCGAATGGCTCGCCAGCCCGACGACCGGCGCGTACAGCGGTTGTTCACGCCGAGCCGCCATCTCCTCAGCCAAAGCATCGGCGACGAGTTCGACCTGTTTGTCCGCGTCGCCAGTGCTGCTCCCCGTCCCGCCGCGCTTGCTCAGCTCGAGGGGCACAAACCAATGCACATCGGGGTGCTGCAGCGAAAGCACGAGACGGCACGAGCGGCACTCGCCGCAGGGGGCTTGTTTCGGCCCCAGTCCCGGTGCTTCGCAGGTGATCAATTGGGCAAGCCACAGCGCGAGACGCTGTTTACCGACTCCACGAGGTCCGGTCAGCAGAAGCGCTTGCGGTAACTTTCCGGAGGCGTGGGCGCCCGCCAGTCTGGTCTTAACCCCTTCGTGCCCTGTGAGGGGCGGTAAAGGCATGGCGGAATCTAGTGGCAAAGTCGGTGTGCCAGGGCACTGTCGAAAGCTAAGTCGTTGTATTTCAAGCTTGTACAATTATGATTGGGGGGCTTGTCAGGCTTAATACCAAGGACCGTATGGCGTTGTACCGCGATTGGGCACAAGTGCCACCAGATTGTGACAATGTCGTTTGATTTCGGGATATCTTCGGTGATTTCCTATTTCGAGCTCGCGCGCAGCGCGGCAGGACTCACCAATCCATGTTGCGTCGCGTAGAAGGTCAGCTCCGCGTTTGATTTCATCCGCAGTTTGTGCAGCAGTCGGGCGCGATAGGTCGTCACTGTCTTGGGGGAGAGACCGAGCTGGCGACTGATTGCGGTGATTGGGCGTCCGGCCGCGAGCAGGCGCAGCACCTCTAGCTCTCGGTCGGACAACTGCTCATGAGGGACCGGGGGAGGACTGCTGAGCCCATCGGCAACCGCCTGCGCCATCGACGGACTCAGGTACTTATGTCCCGCCATCACTCGCTCGACCGCGCGCAGCAGCTCCTCGGGGGCCGATTCTTTGGTCAGATATCCCGCGGCACCGATTTCGAGGACCCGCAAGGCGAGCTGGTCTTCCGGGAACATGGTCAGAATCACGACCGGCAGCTGCCGCCGCGCGGCGTGCAGCTCCCGTAAGACGTCGAGCCCGTGTCGATCGGGTAGACCCAGGTCGAGTAGGACGATATCCCAATTACCGGCGAGCCCCAGAGTGATGGCCTCGGCAGCAGTGCCGGCTTCGCCAAACTCCGCCCCACCGGGAAGCTCCTGGAGCAGCTCGATGAGTCCCCGGCGAACCAGGGCGTGATCGTCCACGACGAGAATCCGTATCATCACACCGTCCGAGTTGATGCCCTAGGGAACCAAGCCGCGACGCGTGTTCCCCCTCCCGCGCGCGGCACTACTTCCAAGACGCCACCGAGCGCGGCCGCCCGTTCCCGCATTCCCAGGATGCCCAGTGATCCGGGCCCGCTCGCCGCTTTCTCGGTAATGCCCCGTCCATCGTCGTTGACTTGAAGAACCACGCAGTCGCCCTCGATGCCGAGTTCGATGTCCACCCGGGAAGCGTCGGCATGCCGGGACACATTGGTCAGCGCCTCCTGAACAATGCGGAATAATGCGGTGGCTTGATCGTCAGTGATCGCTGCTTCGATGGAGTGCAACATCGGCGCGCACGTGATGTGCGTTCGCCGGGTGAAATCCTGCGCCAGCCACTCGACCGCGGCGGGAAGACCCAGCTGGTCGAGGATCGGCGGCCGCAGCTCGGTGGCGATCCGCCGGACCGTCTTCACGAGATCATCTACCATCTGAGCGGTTTCCCGCAGGCGGGTGCCGAGCGCCGGTGACGCGCCGGCGGCGGCCTGGGCCGATACCAGCTGCAGCTTGAGCGCCGTGAGCGCCTGACCAAGCGTGTCATGGATCTCGCGCGCGATCCGCGTTCGCTCTTCTTCGCGCACCTCCTGGTGCCGGGCCGCAAGGCGCCGCAGGGCGGCCCGCGAGGCCTGGAGCTGCTGTTCGGCACGCTTGCGGTGGGTGATGTCCATCATCGAGCCGACCATACGGACCGGCTGCCGGGTGATCTCATCGTGGATCACATAGCCCCGGTCGAAGACCTCCGCGTAGGATCCATCGCGACGACGAAAACGATATTCGCCGGACCAGGACGTCTGACCGCCGTCGATCGCCGCGCGGACGCTCGCCAGCACGCGCTCGCGGTCGTCGGGGTGAATGAGGTTGCTCCAGGTCTCGTGACACGCCTCGAGCTCGCCCGGCTCATACCAAAACACCGTCTCGAAGGCTTGTCCCCACCAAACTGCATTGGTGAGGAGATCCCAGTCCCAGACGGCGTCGTTGGTAGCGAGACTCACGAGCCGCAGCCGCTCTTCCGACTGACGCAGGGCCTGCTCGGTGCTCATGAATCCAGCACGTCTCTGACTTTGCGCGCCAGGCCGTCGGGCGAGAACGGCTTCTGGATGAACGCGCTGCCCACCGGCAGAGAGCCGTGCTGCACCACGGCATCCCCGGGGTAGCCGGACATGTACAGCACTCGCATGCCGGGGCGCCGCCCGGCGAGCCGATCGGCGAGCTCGCGCCCGGACAAGCCCGGCATCACCACATCGGTCAAGAGCAGATGAATCATGCCCCCGTGGCGTTCGACCACACGCATGGCATCGGCGGGATCGGACGCGCCGAGCACCACATAGCCTTGTGCCTCGAGCGCCCGGCGGCTCAGCGTGAGCACCGCGGCTTCGTCTTCCACGACGAGAATGGTTTCGGTGCCCCGTTCAGGTCGGTCCTTCACGGAGACGTTGGTGGCCGCTTCGGATGTCCGGATGCGCGGCAGGTAGACTTTGAAACTCGAGCCGCGGCCAGGTTCCGAGTACACAGAGATGTATCCATCGCTCTGTTTCACGATTCCATACACTGTCGCGAGGCCGAGCCCGGTCCCCTTGCCGACTTCTTTGGTCGTGAAGAAGGGCTCGAACAGATGCGCGCGGACGCTCGCGTCCATCCCGACGCCGGTGTCGGTCACCGCCACCATGGCGTACGGCCCGGCAACGGCGCCGAGATGCGCCTGTGCGAATGTTTCGTCCAGATCGACGTTCGCGGTTTCGATCGTCAGCTTGCCGCCGTCGGGCATCGCATCGCGGGCGTTGACCGCGAGATTGACGAGCACCTGTTCGATCTGGTTCGGATCGGCCCGGACGTGGCCGAGATCGGGCGCGAGCACGGTGACGAGCGCGATATGTTCGCCGATGAGGCGCCGCAGCATGCGATCCATGTCTGCCACGACGACGTTGAGGTCGAGGACTTCAGGCTGCAGCATCTGCCGGCGGCTGTACGCGAGCAACTGGCGGGTCAGCGATGCCGCGCGCTCCGACGCCTTGCGAATCTCCTCCACGTCCTGACGCTTCGCGTCGCCCGGCGGCAAGTCGCGCAGCAGGAGCTGCGTGTTGCCGAGGATCGCGGTCAGGAGATTGTTGAAATCGTGCGCGATCCCGCCTGCAAGCTGGCCAACGGCTTCCATCTTCTGCGACTGGCGGAACTGCTCCTCGAGATGGCGCTGGTCGCTCACGTCCCGCTGCGTTCCCCACACCCGCACGAGATGCCCGTTCTCCATGAAGCCGACCACGTTATTAAGGAAGACGCGCGGGCGCCCGTCCCGGGCCCGCTCGCGGGTCTCGGAGTCGGAGAGCCGGTAGCCTGCCCGGATGAAGCCGCGAATCTGATCGCGGTTGGTGGCGTCCTCGATGTCGTGGAGATCGGACAGGCGTGTCCCGACGAGCTCGCTCGCCTCGGTATAGCCATACATGCGGGCCATCGCGTCGTTACACTCCGCAATCCGCCCGTGTTTGTATACCCAGTCGATCTGCTCGTCTTCCGGTAACGCGACGGACAGGGGCGGATCGATCTCGAGCCGCGACACTCCTTCGGAGCTTTGCGCGATGAAAGCGCGATAGCGCTCTTCCGACCGCTTGCGATCGGTGACGTCCATCCCGATGCCGAGCCATTCGCCGTTGCCGAGGGGCGCGTTCGCCCAGATCGTGTTGAGGAGCTCCCCTTTTTTGGTACGCGTCCGGAAGTCGGTCCAGACGCCTGTGGGCGCGCCGATGGAGTCGCGCACCCGTTGCCGCTCGGCGGCGTCCGGATACAGCTCGGCAAAAATATCCCGCTGTGTGGCTTCGGCGATGGTGTACCCCAGCCGCTGCGTCCACTCGCGGTTGCCCCACTTGATGTTTCCATTTTTATCGAGGAAAACGAGCATCACCGGGATGTTGTCGACGATCTGCTGCAGCAGACTGTTCTGTTCCCGCCAGGCGTCTTCGACGCGCTTGCGCTCGATGGCCATGGCCATCTGTGACGACACGAATGTGAGAATGTCGAGCTCGCTCTGCCCGTAGCGAACACCGTGCTCGTAGGTCTGGGTCACGACGACGCCGATCGTGCGGTCTTTGACTTTCAACGGCACGCCGAGCCAATCGATCGATGGCGCGCCAATCAGCTCGGCTTCACCCGCGTTCACCAGACGCTCGTAGACTTCCGGCGTTGCCAGCAGCGGTAAGCCGGTGCGCAGGACGTACTCGGTCAGTCCTTTGCGCAGCTTGCGCGGCCGTACGTCGCAGGTGAGATCGATCTCGTCCACGAAATAGGGGAACTCGAGCTGGTCTTTCGCGGCATCGTACAGCGACACGTAAAAGTTCTTGGCGGGCATGAGCTCGCCGACGATTTCGTGAATCGCGCGCAGCAGTTCCTGCAGATTGTCCGCGGTATGCGCCGTATGCGAAATCCGATACACGGCACCCTGCACGCATTCGGCGCGGCGGCGCGCGGTCACGTCGCGGAAACTCCACACGCGCCCCACCGACCGGCCCTCCAGCCGCAGCGGAATCGAATACCGCTCGAGAATGCGGCCGTCTTTGAAATTCAGGATGTCGAAGCTGTCGGACTCGGGTTCAGCGTAGCGCTCTTGAATGCCGTCCACGAAGTATTCCGGATTCACGAGCTGACTGTGGACGTGTTCAATCAACCGCCGACGGCCGGCGGCGTCCTTGTTGGCGGTGATCAGCGCGGGGGAGAGATTCCAGATTTCTTCAAAGCGCCGATTGTGGGAGACGATATTGCCTTCCAGGTCGACGACGAGGATGCCGTCTGCCGTGGATTCGAGCGTGGACTTAAGAACGGAGACAGTTAAGGAATCCGCATTCCTACGGGGTTTCTTCGCCCTCTGTTTGCGCCGCGGCCCCGAAGCCATGGCCCGAATTTATGAGTCACGGAGCGCTTGGCCACCGCGGACAGGCGGGTGACTCGGGTCACGGGCCCATTCAGTGGTTTTCCCTAGGTTTGTGCCCTTTCCAAAGGGGGTCCGTTGCCCGCCAAGCGGTTCCGCTGGCTGGGGATAGAGGAGTCGAGTCGCGCGGAGCAGCAACTCCGCGCCGCTGCGCGGCAGCAGGAGGCGGTCGCTCATCTCGGCCAGCAAGCACTGGCCGGGGCTGAGCGCGGGGACCTCTTCCAGGCGGCCGCGGGCTTGCTCGCGCGCGGACTCGATGTCGCATTCAGCGAGCTGCTCGAGCTCAAGGCCGAACATCGCAACCTGCTGGTCCGCGCCGGCACCGGTTGGCGCGACGGCTGTGTCGGCCGGACCCTTGTCAGCGCCGATCCGACGTCGCTTGCCGGCTACGCGTTGCACGCGGCCGGCCCCCTCGTTCTCGAGGATCTCGCCGTCGAAACCCGCTTCACCGCGCCGCCGCACATCGAAGAGCACGGCATCGTGAGCGGTGTGTGCGTCGTCGTTCAAGGCCGCGACCGGCCCTGGGGAGTGCTCGGCGCCTACGCGGCTCAGCCTCGTGAATTCAGCGGTCCCGACATCCTCTTCGTGCAGGCGCTGGCGCACGTGCTCGCGACCGCGCTCGAGCGAGCTCGCGTCGAAGACGCGCTGCGCAAGAGCGAAGAGCACTTCCGCTCGCTGACTGAAAACGCGTCGGACATTGTCACGATTCTCGGCGACGACGGCATTCTCCGGTACGTGAGCCCGTCGGTCGAACGGCTGCTCGGGTACAGCACGAGCGAGCTGCTCGGGCGGAATGCATTCGAGTTCATGCATCCGGACGACCTGGCGCCCGTCATGGAAGCCCTCTCGGAGGCCATCCAGCGTCCGGGGACACCCTATTCGGCCACGTTCCGCTTCAAGCACGCCAACGGCAGCTGGAGCATCCTCGAATCGATCGGACAGGCGAAGCAGGACCAGCCGAATGCCTTCAGCGTGATCGTCAACTCGCGTGACGTCACGGAGCGTGTCCGGCAGGACGAAGTGCTGCACGCCAGCAAGCAACGGTTGCGAACCGTCGTCGCCGGGGCGCCGGTCATCTTCTTCTCTCTCGATCCCCAGGGCGTGTTCACGCTCGCGGAAGGGAAGGGCCTGCACTCGCTCGGTGTGCGGCCCAAGATGCTGCTCGGCAAATCGTTTTTCGATTTGCTGGGCGACGTGCCGCAAGCCGTCACGGACGTGCGCCGCGCGCTCGCCGGAGAATCGGTTACGGCGCGCGTGGAGCTTTTTGGTTTCGAGTTCGAGGCGCAATACTCGCCGGTACGCGAGAAAGACGGCAGCATCGGCGGCGTCATTGGCGTCGCCACGGACATCACCGAGCGCCGCCGCGCCGAGGAAGCGTTGCGGCGCGCCGATGCCGCGAGCCGCACACTCGTGCAACAGGCCCCCTTCGGCATCTTCCGCGCGACACCTGACGGTACGCTGCTGAGCGTGAATCCGGCGCTCGTCGAAATGCTCGGCTATGCCTCCGAGCGAGACCTGTTGGACCAGCACCTCGACAAGGACGTGTTCCGCGATCCGGCGGAGCGCGCGCGATACGTCATGCAACTGAACGACGCCCCGGGCGCCGCGGAAACACAGGCCGTCTGGCGGCGGAGCGACAGTACGCCGATCACCGTCCGACTGTACGGCCGGGCCGTGCGTCACGACGACGGGCGCGTGGAATGCCACGAAGTGTTTGCCGAAGACGTGAGCCAGCGGCGCGAGCTCGAGGAGCAGCTCCGGCAGGCGCAGAAGATGGAAGCGATCGGGCAGCTGACGGGAGGCATCGCGCACGACTTCAACAATCTGCTGACCATCATCCTCGCGAACGCCGAGCTCCTGGCTCGTGGTCCGGATGAAGCCAGCCTGCGGGACATCGTGTCGGCCGCGGTGAGCGGCCGTCTGATGGTGAACCAGCTACTCGGTTTCGCGCGCCGGTCGGCCCTGGCGCTCGAGTCCGTCCACCTGGGCCACCTCGTGAACGATCTGGCGGCGGTGCTGCGACGCGTCCTGCCGGCCGATATCGAGCTGCTCGTGTTCGCGGATGAGGACCTGCCGGAGGTATCGGCAGACGGGCACGCGGTCGAACAAATCATCCTCAACCTCGTGAATAACGCGCGTGACGCCATGCCGAACGGCGGCGTGCTGCGGCTGGAAACGAGCTGCACCTGGATCAGCGACGCTCAGCGCGACGTGCTCGGGCCCGGGGCCACAACGGAATACGTCTGCCTCGCTATCGATGACACCGGGTTAGGCATGGATGAAGCGACGCGCCAGCGCGCCTTCGAGCCCTTCTTCACGACCAAACCGATCGGGAAAGGCACCGGGCTCGGCCTCGCCACGGTGTACGGGCTGGTGAAACAGCACGGAGGATACGTGCAGCTCGACAGTGCACCCGGCGCGGGCACGCGACTGCGCGTGTACTTCCCGGTCGCCGAGGATACCGCGGGGCGTCGCCGCTCCGGCGCGCTGGCCCTGCCCGCGGCGCTCGGCGGCGGCCAGGAGACGATACTGGTCGTCGAGGACCAGGCGCAGTTACGGCGGGCGACGGTGTCTACGCTCGAGCGGGCGGGCTACACGGTGCTCTCGGCGGCCGACGGCATCGAGGCGCTGCAGGTGTTGCGCAAGCATTCCGAACCGATCGACCTGGTATTCACGGATCTCGTGATGGGCCGGCTCGGCGGTCGCGGTCTCTATCAGATCGACCGCCGAGAGGGCCGGAAGACGCGCTTCCTGTTCACCAGCGGCTATGCCGGCGCGGGACGCGGGGAGGATCCGCTCGATCCCACGTTGCCGTTCCTTCCGAAGCCGTGGACCACCGCCGATCTTCTCGCGCGCGTGCGCGCTACACTCGATGGGGCAAAGATCCTGCGGTCCTGATCAGTGGCAGTAGCCGGTGCCCATGTCCGTGATGTGCGAATATCTCGTGTTCAAGAACTCCCATGAGTACGAGCCATCCCCCAGGACGAGCTTGAGGAATCCATTGCCGCCGCTGCGATACTCACTGGTTGGCAGCTTCACCACCGGAGTATCCGCCACGATCGGACCGTCACCCGCCAGACCGCTCGTGAATTGACGGATCCCGCGCACGGAGTCGGCAGCCCACTCGCTGGGAGTGGGATTCTGGTACCCGTTGGCGTATTTCATCGGCGCAAACCGCTCGTAGATGTACGGCCACCCGTTCACCACGACATCGGCATTGTTGTCGTACAGCGCCGTCCACACACCGCGAACATCCTGAACGCGGTAACCATCCTTGTAATTCGCCGGCATTTTGGTCGAAGAAATCCACATCGATTCGTACCAGACCGCGAGCGTGCACTTATTCGAGTGTGACTGCAGGTCATTGTACAACCAATTCAACTGATCACTCCCGGCGTGGTAGGCGATCTGCGGTGGCCGCTTATAGCCGCCGGGCGTCTCTACGTTCAGCGCGACGACATGCCAGGTGCCGAGGTCGAAGCTGTACCAGTTCTGGCCAGGAGGCCCGACGCGAGATGGGCCGAAGTACGCGTCCGCACCAGGTGCCATGCCGCTGCCGTAATTGGGTGGAACGGTATCGATGTCGACTTCGTGATCCCCCAGCGTCGCATACGTGATGCTCTTGAACTGCCCCCACGTCGGGTCGTAACAGCTCATGTAGTCGTTGAGGGTCGTGAGGTGTCCCTGCGACGGACCAGGGATGTTGTGTCCCAGCACGAACACGTAATCCGGATGCGCCGCTGCGACAACGCTCGCAGAGAGTCTCCCGAGCTCGCCGCCGCAGGAGCCGAGGTTACCGGCGAGCACGATTGTGACGCCGCTGACGGGCGGCGGCGCAGCCATGCCGTAGGTGACCGAGATGTTCTGCGGACTGTTCCCCGCAGTCGTTGCCGAGATCGCCACGGTCGCGTGATATGTCGCGGCGCTCAATCCGCTATTCCGAGCAGTCAACGTGAGCGTTGCCGGCGCTGTCGTGTCGCTGAGTGTGGCTGTGAGCCATCCCGCGGCGCCGGAGCCGTAACTGACAGTCGCTTTCAGACCGGTGAGCGCGGGAATGCCGTCTTTGGTGATCGAGACCGTCTGTGGCGCCGGGCTGCTCGTGCCCACCGTGTCATTGAACGAAATCGTCGCCGGCGTGAGCACGATCCGGGAAGCTATCGGCGGGACGACGGCGAACGTGACCGGAATGCTCAAGGGGCCGTTCGTCGCGGCGGTCGCTGACAGGGTGACGGTCGCCTCATAGCTGCCGGTCGCGAGGCCACTCGGGTTGGGTGAGAGCATGAGAGTCGCAGGGGCAGTCGTATCGCTCAACGAAGCGGTCAGCCAGCCCGGGGGCCCGGAGGTATAGGCAACGGAAGCCCGCAGATCAGTGACGGCGCCCTGCCGGTCAGCCGAGACGCTGAGCGTCTGAGCAGCCGGAGCCGCTTGCCCAACAGTGTCCTGGAATGCAACCGATGGCGGCGTGACCGTCAGGGTCGCTTTGGGTTTGGGCTCAGTGGTGCTGCAGCCTCCATTCCATAACAGCGCCGCCACGCATACGAACAGGGCGACTTTCAGGGCCACCCGCACTTTATTCGGTGCCATGATTCCTCTCTGCCTTCGGCTACGGGAGATGATTTGACGTTCGCACCTCCTGTTTTGGCGAAAATCGTGCCGGAACTTTGGTGGGGAGTTGCCGACTCAGACTATTCGCTAACTCTCTCGGCAGTTCGGGACCATGTGACCCGTCTCGTTGTGATCGACGACAAGTAATCGAATGGCAGAAACGATCGAGGCCGCGCTGGCGACGCGGCCTCGCTAGAAAGGATTAGCGGCCGGCTCTCGCCCGCGTTCTGCGACTGCGTGTCCTGGTATTGCGACTCTTCGACTTCGGGGCAGTGCTCGAGCGACTGCGGCCATTGCCGGAGCGCTCGTTCGAGTTTTCCGACTCTTCCGACGCCGCTTCGGTATTGACGGTCGACTCCGCGATCTGCGTCAGCAGCTCATCGGCTTCCTTCTCTTCGTCGAGCGTTTCCTGCAGCAGCTCGGCGACCCGGCTGTTGCCCAGGGTCTGGGCCAGGGTGCGCGCCGTGCCGTAGGCCGCGATCTCGTAGTGCTCGACGCGTTGTGCCGCCCCGATGATGCCGGCGTCTTTCGTGGATTCCTCGAAGTCCTCTTTCAACAAGTCTTCGCCCTCCGCGAGCAGGCCGGCCATGCCTTTGCATTTCCGGCGCGACTGGCTCTCTCCCAGCTCGCTGAACGCCTCTTCGAGGCGCTGCACGTGCTCCTCGGTGACAGTCAGATGTTCTTTGAGCGCCTTTTGCAGCTCGGGAGAGGATGATTCTTGAATCAGTTTGGGCAGGGCTTTGACGATTTGCTGCTCGGCATCGTACAAATCTCCGAGCTCATCCACCAGCAATTTTTGCAGTGCCTCCATACGGCCTCCACGATCCAGGGGTTCTCGGGCTCTGGCGACAAAGAAGTGTGTGGAAGTGTATGGTGGGTACCAGAGGAAAGAATCGCCCAACCGGAAATGCGGGGGTTAACTCTTTGGAGTGGAGAAGCTCCCGAGGCAGGACTCGAACCTGCGACCCGCCGGTTAACAGCCGGCTGCTCTACCAACTGAGCTACTCGGGAAGGCGCGCGAAATATAGAGCTTAGGGGGCCCGGATGGTACGTGCCTCGCCCACTACCGCGAGTACCATGCCGACGAAGATGAGCCCCGCGCCGAAGGCTTGCATCAACGACAGCTCCTCTCCCCAGTACAGCCACGACGTCACCGCGGCAAAGACCGGCTCCAGGCAGAGCAATAACGAAGCCCGTGCCGAGGACATGTGGCGCTGCGCCAGCATCTGCCACACGAGCGCCGCCGCAGTCGCCATTACGCCGGTGAACACCAATGCCGCGATCAGGCTTGTGGACCAAGCGATGCGCACTGGTTCGAGCACGACCATCGCGATCGACACTCCTACCGCCGTGCCCGCGATCTGCAGCCACACCAGGCGACGGGCATCGTAGCGCTTGGAGAGCTCCGTAACGGCCACGATGTGGCCACCGAACACGACGGCCGTGATCATCGTCCAAAGGTCGCCGCGATTGAGACCGCCGGCGTCCGGTGCCGTGAGGAAGTAGATCCCAATACCGGCGATGGCGAGCGCGATGAGCACCAGCCATCCAGTGCGGTGGCGCAGCACGATCAGTGCGACCAGTGGTGCCAGCACCGATGACAAGGCGATAATGAAAGCGGAGCGCGCCGGGGTCGTGTACTGGAGCCCTACGGCCTGGCAGGCAAAACCGCTCGCCAGCAGAACGGTGAGTAGCAAACCGCCGCGCAGCTCGCCGCGCGACCATGGCGCGCGGAAGTTGACGAGCGGCGCAAGTGCGAGCGTCGCGAGCACAAAGCGAATGCTGAGAAACGCGAGTGGGGTACTCGCGCTGAGCGCCTTTTTCACGATTACGAAGCTGACGCCCCACGTGAGCGTAGCGGCGATCAACAGGAGGTCGGCCCGCAGCCGGGCCCGCGAGTCGGCGGGCGGACGGACGGTCAAGACTGCGTCGCGAATGTCAGGTCGCGCAGGAACGTGCCGGTGGCTGATTCGGCGACGGCGGCGACCTCCTCGGGCGTCCCAGCCGCAACCACGCGACCGCCCTGATCGCCGGCGCCGGGACCGAGGTCGATCACCCAATCGGCGCGTTTGATGACGTCGAGATTATGCTCGATCACCACGACCGTGTGTCCTGCATCCACCAGCCGATCGAGCACGCGGCAGAGCACGCGGACGTCATCGAGATGGAGTCCCGTCGTGGGCTCGTCGAGGATGTAAAGCTTGCGCTTCCCCAACGAGCGCCTGCTGCTGCCGGCCTGCGCGAGCTCGCGCGCGATCTTCAGTCGCTGCGCTTCGCCGCCGGATAGTGTCGTGGCTGATTGGCCGAGCCGGAGATAGCCGAGCCCCACCTGTTGCAGATACCAGAGGCAGCGCGCGAGGCGCGCGTGGCGATGCAGTTTGTGAATCGCCTGATCGACCGTCCACTCGAGCGCCTCCGCGATGTTGGCGCCCTGCATTTTCACGTCGAGCACCTCGCGCTTGAAACGCCTGCCGCCGCACACCTCGCAGGGCACGAAGACGTTCGCCAGGAATACCATTTCGATGATCACATGCCCGGCGCCTTCGCAGGCTTCGCAGCGTCCACCCGCCACATTGAAGGAGAATGTGCTGGGCGTGTAGCCGCGCGCGCGGGCCAGCGGCTCGTTGGCGAACAAGGCGCGCAGCTCATCGAAGGCTTTGACGTAGGTGACGGGATTGGACCGCGGCGTGCGGCCGATTGGCGCTTGATCGATACAGATCACGTCCTCGAGCGCTTCCCATCCCTTCAGCTCCGTGATCATGCCCACCGGCTCACCGAGATGTCGCTTGGCCGTGTGCTCGCCCTTGAGCCGAGCTTCGAGCTGCCGGTACATCACGTCGTGCACGAGCGTCGACTTGCCGGAACCCGACACACCCGTCACTGCGGTGAACGTGCCGAGCGGAATGCGCACATCGACACCGGCAAGGTTGTGCAGCCGTGCGCCCCTGATGTCGAGCCAGCGCGCCGCCGGCCGCCGCGCAGACGGCACGCCGATCAGCTTTTCGCCCGAGAGGTACTGCCCGGTCAGCGTGCCCGCTTCGCGCACGGCGGCGGCCGGACCCTGGTAAACGAGCTGTCCACCCGCAGCGCCGCTCGCCGGACCGAGCTCGACCATCCAATCGGCCGCTCGCATGGCGGCGGGATCGTGCTCGACGACGACGACGGTGTTGCCGGCGCCGGAAAGCCGGCGCAGCAGTCCGAGCAGGCGATCGACGTCCGCCGGATGCAGTCCGATCGACGGCTCGTCGAGGACGTACAGCGTATCGGTGAGATGCGAGCCGAGCGCGTTGGAGAGCGCGATTCGCTGTGCTTCGCCACCCGAGAGGGTCCGCGTCTGGCGGTCGAGCGTGAGATAGCCCAGGCCGACGTCGTTCACGAACCCCACGCGCGCCCGCAGTTCGCCGAGAATGTGGCTCGCTACCGTCTGCTGGAATGCGGGCAACTGGAGTTGATCGAGCCAGAGAGCGAGGTCCGCGGCCGTCAGCGCCGCCACTTCCGCGATCGTCTTGCCCGCCACGCGTACGGCTAGCGATTCCGGCTTGAGTCGAGAGCCGTTGCACCGAGGGCAGATCTTCGCGAGCTGGTACTGACGCAAGAAGACGCGGATGTACTGCTTGTAGCGCTTCTCTTCGAGTCGCTCGAGGAACGGGAAGATGCCAAGATATCGGCCGCCGTTGTTGTGCAACAGGAATTGCCGATCGCGCGCGGCGATGTCGCGCCAGGGCGTATCCAGGTCGATGCGCCGGCTGCGCGCCGTTTCACGCAACAGCCTGCGCCTTCCTTCGTATCGCGGCTTGGTCCACGGATCGAGCGCGCCGGACGCGAGCGATCGGCCCGGGTCAGGGACGATGAGCGACTCGTCGTATTCGAGCACCGCCCCGAAGCCATTGCAGGTGGGACAGGCGCCGCGCGGGTTATTAAAGGAGAAGAGCGTCGGTGTGAGCAGAGGCGCCGCGGCCCCACAGGATGAGCAGGTGGTGTGCTGCGAAAATCGCCGCCGGTCCCCATTTCTCGACGCCAATGCCACCCCTTCACCTTCGTTGAAGGCCGTTGCCACGGCATCGGCGAGCCGGCTGCGGCTGGCATCGGTTGCGCTGATACGGTCCACGATCACCAGGACGTCTTTACCTTCTCTCATCCGCCGCTCGGCTTGCTCCTCGTCGAGCCGCACGAGCTCGCCATCCACCTGTGCGCGCACAAATCCCGCCGCACGGAGCTGCGCCGCAATCTCCACATCGGGACGCTGTGCAGATGCCGGCAGCGGGAACGATACCAGAACCGGCAGTTCCGCATTCCGCATTCCGAATTCCGCAATTACTGCATCCACCACTTCCTGCACGGTATCGCGTTTGACGTCATGCCCGCACTGCAGGCACGTCTGCGTCCCGGCGCGGGCCCACAACAGGCGTAGGAAGTCGGCAATTTCGGTCGCGGTTCCGACCGTGGAGCGACTCGATGTGGTGGGATTCTTCTGCTCGATAGCGACTGCGGGAGACAGGCCCTCCATCGCATCGACGAGGGGCTTAGGCATTCGCTCCAGGAATTGCTTGGCGTAAGTCGAAAGCGACTCGATATAGCGGCGCTGTCCCTCGGCGTAGAGTGTATCGAAAGCGAGCGAACTCTTTCCAGATCCGGATGGACCAGTGACGACCGATAGCGCCCGGCGCGGGAACTCGACGGTGATGCCCTTCAGATTGTGCTGGCGCACGTTGCGGAGAACGACGCGTTGGGGGGCGCGATGCATAACCTGTAAACATAACAACTGCGCGCCCAATAGCTCTCTCTGGCCAGACTCCCCGAACCTTCCTAGTTTCGCCCCGTGCCTCTAGCGCTCACCCCGCGCCTTCTCCGCCGAGGGCTCGAGCTGTTCGCCCTCATCTCCCTCTGCGGAGTCGCACTCCTCGTTGGCTATTACCTGATTCGCTTCGGCGATCGGGTCGATGTCTTCCTCGCTCCTTTCGCGCGGCTCCACTGGGGATGGGTGGCAGTCGGACTCGTCCTCGCATCCATGGACTGGGTAGGCGGCGGGCTGCGGTTGTGGGTTTGTACGCGCCACATTTACCCGGGCGTTCGCCTGGGCGACATGATCCTGGCCGGCGGCTTTGGCGCCTGGGGCGCCTATCTCACGCCATTCCAGACGGGCTCGGCACCCATGTCGACGTGGGTCATGAAGCGCGCGGGAGTCCCGGTACCGGTGGGACTGAGCGCCATTTTTGTCACCTTCATCGCGACGGTCGCGTTCTTCGCCATCGCCGGCCCACTCGCCATCTGGTTCGGTGCCGGCAAGTCCCTGGCGCAGCACGGGCTCGTCCTCGGCATCACTCTGTACGATCTGTTCAAGACCAGCCTGACCATCTTCGGAATCCTCGGCTTGTTGATGTTCACGGCCGTCGTCTTTCCGGGCATGGTGAAGCGCTTCATTCAGCGTATTGCCGCGCGCATCGGCCGCCGGAACCCGCGCGCCGCAGAGCGCATGGAGAAGCTTTCGGTCGGCGTGGATCGGGCGCACGAGTGCATGGTTGCCTTCGGTTCGCCCAAGGGATTGCTGACCTTGCTGCTCGCCGTCGTCATCTCCGCGCCGTCACATGCGAACAAGCTGCTCGCCGGTTACGTCACGCTGCGCATTCTGGGCATTCCGGCCGACTTCACGGACATCCTCCTGCTCCAAACTCTCATCTCGTTCCTCTTGTACTTCGCGCCGAC
>DASZNX010000246.1:0-1993 GCA_035551075.1 Gemmatimonadales bacterium
CGCAAGCGGATTTTCAACCTCGGGTACTTCACCTGGGTGGAACAGCAGGGCGTGAGCCTCGACGATTTCGAACAGCGAAGAGACCAGCGGTTCTGGCGCGGTCTCGTGGACGGCATACCGACGTGGGACCGCTTGATCGACGATTTCAACGCCGAAGTCGGCGCCGCGCGCGGACAGTGATGGCCATGGCGAAGGGCAACGACAAATCGCGCGCCGGCACGCCCCAGAGTTATCTGGAGCTGCGCGAGGATCTGTTGCGCCGCGACCGCAGCCTGCGCGACAAGGTCGTTTCGCTTGAAGAGGCGACGTCGTTCGTGCGCGACGGAGATTCGGTCGGGATCGGTGGCAGCACCATGTCGCGCACCCCCATGGGCATGGTGTGGGCGCTGGTGCGCGCGGGTCGCAAGCACCTCACCTGCTCGCGCAGCATCGTCTCCAGCGACGGCGACCTCTTATTCGCGTCGGGCATCTGCGACCACATCGTGACCAGCTGGTTCAGCCAGGGAATTCTATGGGGCGTGTCGAAGGTGATGCGCCATCACGTCGAGACCGGGAAGGCGCGATTCGACGAATGGAGCCACATGGCGATGGGCATGCGGTTTCGCGCCGGCGCCATGGGCGTTCCATTCATGCCGATCCGCTCGATGCTGGGGTCCGACGTCCGCAAGCAGCGCCCCGAAGCGAAGGAGATCGATTGCCCGTTCACCGGCGAGAAGCTGCTTTTGGTTCCCGCGCTCAACCCCGACGTCGCCTTGATCCACGTCCAGCGCTGCGATGCCTACGGCAACGCGCAAATCGACGGGCTGCAGTTCATGGACATCGATCTGGCGATGGCCGCCAACAAGGTGATTCTGACCACGGAGCGCATCGTCTCCAACGATCAGATCCGACGCGCACCGGACCAGACCAAGATACCTTTCTTTGCCGTCGACGCCGTGGTCGAATTGCCGTTCGGCTGCGCCCCGCACGAATGCTATGGCGTGTACGAGCCGATGTTGCGCCACATGGAATACTACGTGGGCCTGGTGAACGCCGATCCGGTGAAAGGAATGCGCGACTACATGGATCGGTTCGTATACGGGCCGAAATCGTGGAGCGAGTTTCTCGCCTTGATCGGGATCGAGGAGTTGCTCGAGGCGGCGCGCGCCGGGGAGAGCATCTACGATGCTTAAGAAGCACAACTACAGCGCGGCGGAGCTGCTCACCATCCTCAGCGCGCGCCAGCTCAGCGACGGGCAGGTGGTCTTCGCCGGCGTTGGCATCCCGCTGTTGGCCGCCACGCTGGCGCAGCGGCTGCGATGCCCCGGCCTGACGATCCTGTTCGAAGGTGGGGTAATCGGCGCCTTCATCGAGCCGGGGAAACTCCCGCCGTCGACCAACGATCAGCGCTGCACCAAGCGCGCCAACATGGTGCTCGGCAGCGCCGAGGTGCTGCTGCTGCTCCAGCGCGGCTACGTCGACGTCGGATTCATGGGCGGCGCGCAGGTCGACCAGTACGGGAATTTGAACAGTTCGTTCATCGGCGATCCGGCGCGGCCCAAGACCCGACTGCCGGGGACAGGGGGCGGCAACGACATCGCCTCGCTCGCGCAGATGATCGTGGCGATGAAGCACGAGAAGCGCCGCTTCGTCGAACACGTCGATTTCATCACCAGTCCCGGATACCTGCACGGCGGCGAGACGCGGCGGGATAGCGGCCTCCTCGCCGGCGGCATGTTCCGCGTCGTGACCGATCTCGCGGTGTTCGGATTCGAAGCCGAGAAGCGGCGCATGCAGGTGATCTCGCTCAATCCGGGCGTTAGCCGGGAAGTGCTTCAGGACAACACCGGGTTTGCCCTCGACTTCGCGCCCCATCTCGGCGTCACCGAGCCGCCCACCGACCAGGAGCTCGAGCTCCTGCGCGAGCTCGATCCCGAGCAGCTCTACACCGCATAGAGAAGACTTGAGCGAAGATGCACCAGCGCGAGCGGCAATCTCGGTATGCTCCCTCCCC
>DASZNX010000247.1:0-1742 GCA_035551075.1 Gemmatimonadales bacterium
GCATCGGGGCGCCGGCCCACAAGCCGGAGCAGCGCCTCGACGTGCGACGGCTCGACTCTCGCATCCTTCCGGACGAGTTGCTCGAATTCGACCAGCTGCATTTGCACGGTGGTGGAAAGACCCAGGCGTTTTACCAGCAACTCGTCAGCGAACTCATTGAGCCCATCTTCGACAGGGGTGTCGAGATTCTTGACCGCCTCGAGGACGGCGAGCGGGACGATGCTGTGCACCACGGAGCGCGAAACGTAGCATCCCCTCCCCCATTGCGGAACTCGGGGCGGCACACGAGCCTTCAGAGAAACGGCGATGGCTAACACTCCTTCCCCAGACGTGTCTCCTCCGGTGGACGAGAAGCGCGCGAGCTTCGAGCGTGAGGCGCTCGTGCACCTCGACGTCCTCTATCGCGTGGCCTTGCGGCTGACCGGCAATCCCGCCGACGCGGACGACCTCGTCCAGGAGACCGTGCTCAAGGCGTACCGCGCGTGGGACCAGTACGCCAAGGGAACCAACGCGAAGGCCTGGCTGCTTACGATCCTGAGGCACGCCTTCATTAATGAATACCGTCGCAAGACCCGCCATCCCGAAACGGTGGACCTCGATGCCATCGAGCCCTATGCGGTGTTTTCCGAAGTGCAGGACGAGGATCCGCAGGGCGCGTTCTTCGACCGGATCGTGGACGACGAGGTCCTCCGAGCGATCGATAAGCTCCCCGAAGCATTTCGCGAGACACTGGTCTTGAGTGACGTGGAAGGCATGTCGTATCAGGAGATCGCCGGCATCCTCGAGGTGCCGGTCGGAACCGTCAAGTCGCGCTTGTTCCGCGCGCGCCAGCTCTTGCAGGCGAAGCTCTACGATTACGCCGTCGAGATGGGATACATCAAGGGAAGCCCAGCATGAATTGCCGCGAGTGCGCCGAACACTTATACGAATATCTGGACCGCGAGCTCACACCCGAGCTCGAGCGGGAAATCCGCGATCATCTCGAGGACTGTCCCCCCTGCGACGAGCAGTTCGACTTTGAGGAGCTATTCCTGAAGTTCCTGCGGGCCCGCTGCCGCACCCAGGGCGCGCCCGCCGAGCTGAAGCGGCGCGTACTGCGCGAATTGTTCGGCGAGTGAGGGGAGGATGGCTGACCGGGCGAGGCTCCGTCGCAGCGCTCGCGGTCGGCCTGGCGACAATATGGGGATTCGGATGGCGAGGCGTGAGTCTCCTCCTCGCCTTTTTCGTTTCGTCGAGTCTTCTCTCCAAGAAGACAAATAGGAACGCGCGACAGGTTATCGCGAATGGCGGAGTGGCTGCATTCGCCGCACTCGCGGGGAGCTGGACGGCATTCTCTGGTGCGCTCGCCGCGGCTACCGCCGACACCTGGGCGACCGAGATCGGAAGCCACTCCCCCACTCCGCCGCGGCTGATCACGAGTGGCAGGCCGGTGCCTGCGGGCACCGATGGGGGTATGACGCTGCTGGGCACGGCTGGTGGAGCGGTTGGTGCGGGGTTCATTGCCGGGTTGTGCTGGCTGCTCGGCCAACGCGCCGCTCCCGCCGTCCTCATCGCGGGCATCGCCGGTATGCTGCTCGACTCTCTCCTTGGCGCGACTGTGCAAGGCAAGACTCGCTGGATGGATAATGATGCCGTGAATCTCGCGGCTACCCTGACAGGCGCGGTCTGCGCGCGGCTCATCGCGTGAGCGCAGGCCGCTGGGACGTCGTCATCGCCGGCGCGGGTCCAGCCGGATCCGCGAC
>DASZNX010000248.1:0-11825 GCA_035551075.1 Gemmatimonadales bacterium
AAAGCGGGAGCGGGATGCGGGCATCCGCGCAGGAATATAGCATTGAGCGACTCCCACTCCGGACACCGTATGGCTGAATGGCACCGACTGGGCACGAAGGACGAGCTGCTGGCCCATACCCCGTTCTCAATCAAGATCGACCGTCACCGCATCGCGATCTTCCTATTCGATGGCCGGCTCACCGCGATCTCCGACATCTGCAATCACAAAGGCGGTCCGCTCTCGGACGGACGACTTCATGGGGAGTTCGTGACATGCCCCTGGCACGGATGGGAGTACAGCGTGGTCACGGGCAAGGGCCCAGCGGGCTACGATGAAGAGCAAGTGCCCGTTTATGCGCTCGAAGAGCGACCCGATGGATCTACGTCCAGATCCCGCCCATCGCGCCACGCAAGCTCCTCAAGCACAAGCCCAGTCATCTGTTGGAGGAGCATCCGAAGGCGCCGGGCGCTCCCTGCCGCGTACTTGGCATTTCGACGACCGCGATGGATGACGGCAACCCGCGCTACTCCACATCAGACGCGCTGCTCCAGCACGCGATGGAGCGGGCCGCCGAACTCAACATCGATACTCAGCTCATCCAGCTGCGCTCACTCAACTTCAGACACTGTGAGGGGAACTACTCCAAGGCCTCGCATGCCTGCACCTGGCCGTGCGCCATTACCGAGCGCGAGCCGGCGGATCAGTTGACGGCCGTCTACGAGGGGCTGGTGCACTGGGCGGACGTGGTGCTGATCTCGACGCCCATCCGCTGGGGCAACGCCTCGTCGCTCTATTACAAAATGGCCGAACGACTTAACTGCGTGCAGAACCAGATCACAATTCACAATCGGGTCCTGATCCGGAACAAGGTCGCGGCATTCATCATCACCGGCGGCCAGGACAACATCCAGGCGGTGGCGGGCAGCTTGATGACTTTCTGGGCAGAGCTGGGATTCGTCTTCCCGCCATTCCCGTTCATCGCCCATTCGCGAGGCTGGGACGCGGAGGACATGCACAACAACGTGCTCCAGGTGAAGGCCAGCGATGCGCTGCGGCAGGCGTCGCGAGAGCTGGTGGAGCGCGCGGTGGACTTTTGGACCGTGATGGACCGGAATCGCGCCGTCCTCGAAAAGCCGATGGAGCGCGCCGGCCGTAAGGCAAATCGGTTGGAGACGACCGAGGAGGCGCTTGCGGGCGACTGAAGATCTAGGCAGCTTCACAATCCCAACGCCCGTCCTTGTCAATCATTTAGATCAGTGGGGTTGCACGATGCACAAACACGTCATGCGATTTACTCTCGCTATCGGCGCGATTGTCGCCGCTGCTTGCGTGTACGACGCGCCCGTCACTCCAACCGGCAATACGATCACGGCAGCAACGTCGTCGAACAGTCCCTCCCTCCAACTCACCGCAGCCAACGGCACCAAATCCTATCTGATCAACTTCACCGGCTCCTCTCTTCCGACGGATCTGGCTGGGCGGATCAGCGCGGCAGGCGGGACGGTGACATCGAGCCTCGATCAGATCGGCGTCGCGCTCGCGAGCTCCACAGATCCGGCATTCGCGAGCCGTGCCGCGAAAATCAGCGGTGTGGCCAGCGTCGATGAGGATGTGGAGGTCCAGTGGGTGAAGCCCGAGCACTTCGTGGATGGCGGCGAAATAACAGACGACGGTACCGTGGGTCCTGCCGCGACGTTCGGCTCTGCCGAGACGTTCCGCCACGTGCAGTGGGCGCCGGACGCCGTGCACGCGCCGGAAGCCTGGGACCTTGGACAGTTCGGACACGGCGCTCGGGTGGCGATCGTCGACGGTGGCATTCGCAACACGCACATCGACCTCGCGCCGAACTTCGACGTCGCTCACTCCGCGTCCTTCGTGCCGGGCCAGCCGTTCAACTTCGACCAGGCGCGCGACACACTCGGCGTGTGCCGCTTGAACGATACGTTCTGGCACGGCACGCACGTCGCCGGCATCGTCGCCGCTGGCCTACCCAATGTGGGCACGATCGGCATCGCGCCTGAAGCGACACTCATCGGCGTGAAGGTGCTGCACTGCGGCAGCGGCACTTTCGGGGCGGTGATCGCGGGAATCGTGTACGCCGCTACACCGATCGCCGAGGGCGGAGCCGGCGCCGACATCATCAACATGAGTTTGGGCGCGGAATTCCCCCGGCAGGGCAACCTCGGGACGTCGGGTCTCGCCGTCGCCCTCGGCAAAGCGACGACCTACGCGTATCACCGTGGCGTCACGGTGTTCGCCGCGCTGGGCAACAACGCGACGGACCTCGATCACACGGCCAACACCGTCTTTCTGCCCGCAATGTCTCCGCACGTGATCGCCATCTCGGCCACGGGACCGGTGGGCTTTGCCCTCGGCGCGACGAACTTCGACCACCCGGCGTCCTATACGAATTTCGGTCAGTCCGCCGTCGATTTCGCTGGTCCGGGTGGAGACTTCCAGCTACCGGGCAACGCCGTCTGCCAGGTGCCCCGCAATCCATCGGGCACCGTCACACAATTCTGCTGGGTCTTCGACCTGGTGTTCTCGACATGCCGCGGCAGTGGATCGAGCAATTCCACCTACTGCTGGGCCGCCGGCACGAGCATGGCGACGCCGGCCGCAGCAGGAGTGGCAGCGTTGATCGTCGGGAAGTACGGCCATGTTGGCCCGGCCGAGATCGAAAGGCGGCTGCGCCAGTCGGCCGACGACCTTGGCAAGCCCGGCAATGATGATTTCTACGGACGAGGTCGAGTAAACGCGCTGAGAGCGATTCAGTAGCTTTCATGCTTCGTAAGAACGGGCCCGCGATCGCGGGCCCGTTTTCTTTATGCCACGACTGTATCGCCCGCCGTCTTTCGCGCATCGAGAATCGTGCGCGCCGCTGTCGCGCCGAGGATCAACGCGCCGCCCAGCAACGTGGCAGGCCCCGGCGTTTCACCGTGCACGATCCACGCCCAGATCGGATTCAGCACCGGCTCTATAAGAAGGAAAAGACCTACCTCGAGCGCGCGCAGCTGCGGCACGGCGCGCGCAAGGAATAAATACGGAATGCCCAGCTGGCAGACGCCGAGAAAGACGACGACCGCCCAGTCGACCGGCCGGCCGGCGACAAGCGGTCCGGCGGAGAACAAGGCGATGATACTCGCCGTCAAGTTGCCCGCGACTGCGGCAGCTGCGACAGACGCGCCCCGCGATGCGAGCCAGCGGTAGCCGATCACGGTGAACGCCCATGTTACCGCGCACACCGACGCGAGCACGTTGCCGAGCGCGGGATTCGGTGCGGTGGCGGACGCGCGGTCGGTGCCGAGGAAGAACAGCCCCAGCCCGAGGGCCATCACCGTCATCTGCACGATGTCGCGCCGGTTCGCATGCTCGCCGAGCAGTGCTGGAGCGAGCAGCAGGATGAACAGCGGACTGGTGGATTGCAGAAAGATGGCGCTCGCCGCAGTCGTGTGTTTGTTCGCCTGCACGTACAACAGCGTCGTGGCCGCGTAGGCCAAGCCGACGGCGATCGTGCGCCACTTCCAGCCACGGCGCGCTTCGGGGAGAAGCACGAAAATCGTGACGAGCGCGAACGCCGCGCGAAACGCGGCGAGTTGCCACGCGGAAAAGCTGCAGAATTTGATCGCCGCGCCGCCGCTCGAAAACAGCACCGCCGCGCAGATCACCTTGGATCGGGGACTCATGCACCCTCGCGCTCGGAGCGCGGAATATAGACGAGACCCGGAAACGTGGTACTTTCTGTGACGATGAAAGCTTCGCTCCTCGTCGCCGCGATCCTCCTCGCCGGCTGCTCGCACAACAGCGCGAAGACTGCATCACCGGCCCCGAGTCACGACTCGGACGTCATCACCGCCGATGAGCTCGCACAGACGACGGGATCGACCGTGTTCGACGCCGTCCGCCAGCTTCGCCCCAACTGGGAAATGCGGGCCCGTCCCACCGCCATGGTGCGCCAAAACCAGGCGCAGCTCATCGTCTATGTGGACGGGACGCGGTATGGCGGGTTCGACAGCCTGCGCCTGCTCAAGTGGCGATCGGCTGCTTCGGTGCGCTATTACTCGCCGGGTGAGGCCGAGGCGCAGTTCGGTCCTGGTCATCTGCTCGGCGCGATCGAAGTCAAGACGCTGCCACACTAGATCACGTGGAAGTGCAGATTTTCGGCGTCAGGAAGAGCGCCGACACGCGGGCCGCGCTCCGGTTTTTCTCCGAGCGGCGCATCACGGTTCACTTTGTCGATTTGAACGAGCGCGCCGCGGCGCTCGGCGAGCTGCGGCGCTTTGCCCAGAAATTCGGCGTTGCCGCGCTCATCGACCGTGACGCCCGCCGCTTCGGCGAGCTCGGCCTCGGCGCCGCGCGACTCAGCGACGAGCGCTGGCTCGAAAAGCTCAGCCTCGAGCCGCTGCTCCTGCGCATGCCGCTGGTGCGCTATCAACAACAGCTCACGATTGGACCCGCTCAGGAGACGTGGAACGCCTGGTACGCTGCCTCCAAATCCTGACCGCCGCGCTGCCGGCGCTCGCCCTGGGCTGTTCGGCGACATGGGGATCTCACGTGGCGGTTAACGACCTCCGCCCGATCGACTCGCTGTTCGCAGCCTACAGTGGGCCGTCGAAGCCGGGCGCGAGCGTCATCGTCATTCGCGATGGGAACGTCGTGGTCCGGCGTGCCTACGGCATGGCCGATCTCGAGCGGCGCACCCCGGCGAGCGTCGAGACGGATTACCGCCTGGCCTCGGTGAGCAAGCAGTTCACCGCGATGTGCATCATGATGCTGGCGCATGAGGGCAAGCTGCAGCTCGATCAGCCGGCGCGCACTATCCTTCCGGAGCTGCCCGCCGCGGCAGCGCCGGTCACGATTCGCCATTTGCTCAATCACACGTCGGGATTGGTGGATTACGAGGACCTGATTCCCGAAACGCGCACCGCCCAGCTCGACGACAACGACGTGCTCACCATGCTCGCGGCCAAGGATTCGGTCTACTTCCCTGCCGGCACCGCCTATCGCTACAGCAACTCGGGGTACGTGTTGCTCGGCATGATCGTCGCGCGAGTGTCGGGCATGTCGTTCCCCCAATTTCTGCGCGCGAAGATCTTCAGGCCATTGGGGATGACGGCGAGCGTCGCACACGTCGAGGGGACGGACACTGTGCCGCACCGCGCGTACGGCTATTCCCCGAGCGGCGGTGGTTTCGAACAGACCGATCAAAGCGTGACGAGCGCGACGCTGGGCGACGGCGGGATCTATACCAACGTGGACGACATGGCGCGCTGGGATCGCGCGTTGTCGGACACGACGCTGGTCGGCGCCGCCCTGATGGCGCAGGCCACGACGCCGCCTGCGTTGCCGCAGGGCGCGGCAACGGAGTACGGCTTCGGCTGGTTCATCGATACCTACCGCGGAGAAAAGCGCTGGCGCCACACCGGCGAGACCAGCGGCTTTCGCAACGCCATCCAGCGCTATCCAGCGCGGCGCTTCACCGTGATTGTGCTGACCAATCGCTCCAGCGGCGAACCCGGCGCGATCGCCGAACGGATCACCGACTACTACCTCTTTCGCTAGCGCTCGATCCGGTACCCGAAGGTTCGCACCGTCACGATGTGGCGCGGGTGCGCGGGATCCTGCTCGAGCTTGCGCCGCAACATCGCCACGTGCGTGTCGACGGTCCGGCTCATGACGTCTTCGGCGTAGCCCCAGACCTCGCGCAGCAGCTCCAGGCGGCTCGCCACCCGGCCTCCCCGCTTGAGCAGCGCGACGAGCAACGCGTACTCCTTTGGCCGCAGCTCCGCCATGCGACCCGCCCGCCGCACCTGATGGGTTGCGAAATCCACCGTAACGTCGCCGAAGCCGAGTAACGCCGCGCCGCCGGGGCCTGCTCCCCCTCCCGGTCGCCGGATCCATTCGAGGAACTCGGCGGCGCGCCTGACCGTGCCAATCACGCGATCATCGTCGAACGGCTTCAACAGATAATCGAAGGCCTGAATCTCGAACGCATGAACCGCGTGTTCGTCGTAGGCGGTCACGAAAATGATCGCGGGTGCGCGCTCTTCGGACGCGGCGGCGGCGACCGCGAAGCCGTCGAGATCGGGCATTTGAATGTCCAGGAAGACGAGATCGGGCGCGCCGCGCTTCAGCAGCTCGACGGCATCACGTCCGCTGGCGCATTCATCGATGCGCGTGACCGCCGGGATCTGCTGGAGTACGCCGCGCAGGCGGCGCCGGGCGGGCGCTTCATCATCGACGATGATCGCGCGCATGATCGGTGAACGGAATGTCGACAGTGGCGATCGCTCCCCCACTGCCTGCCGGCGCGTTAACGAGTTCGAACGAGTGACTTGGTCCATAGAGCTCCGATAACCGGGCCCGTGTGTTGTTGAGTCCCAGGCCGCCCCCTCCGTTGGCAAGGGCGGCCCCGGCGGCGAGACCGGGCCCATTGTCACGCACTTCGAGATGTAACCGATCGCCGGTTCGAGTGGCGGCGATTTCGACTTCCGCCACCGCGCCATTGGGAACGGCGCCGTGCCGGATCGCGTTCTCGACCAGCGGTTGCAGCAACAGCGTTGGCACGACGGCCGACGCGGCCCGTGGATCCACGCGGAACGTGACACGCAGCCGGTCGCCGAAGCGCGCTTCCTGAATCGCGACGTAGTGGTCCAGCAGCTCGAGCTCCTCTTCCAGTGTGACAAGCGGACCGCGCTCACGGTTAAACGACTGGCGCAGGAGCTCCGACAGGCGCGTGATCATGCGATTGGCCTGCTTGGGATCCTCGAGCACAAAGGCCGAAATCGTGTGGAGCGTATTGAAGAGAAAGTGCGGCTGTAGCTGGCCGACGAGCGCATCCAGCCGGGCCTGCACGAGCTGCATCTCGAGCCGCGACGCCCGCCACGCATGGTAGAACCCCGCGAGCATCGCATAGACCAGCAGGTTGAACGTCCAGTACATCTGCACCGCGTCGCTGGCGCCGCTCAGGATCGTGTGGGGCGTGATGTAGAGACCGAGCGCCGCCTTTGCCGCGCCTTCGAACGCGGCGCAGGCGACGCCGATCAGCAATGCCATCGGAAGGTGGGCGGCGATGATGGCCAGCGGACGCCGGATCCGCACGGCCCAGGCCGCGAAGGCCCACACCGGCGCGGTGAACAGGGCCCAGCTCCACCAGCCGCTGAGCTGCCACGCGATGATCCAGCGCCACGGACGCTGGCTGCCCTGGACGATCTGATAATGCATTTGAATCGCGAACAGGAGCCCGACCATCGTCCACGCGGCGAATACCAGCGCAGCCCGCTTCATAAGCCTCATTCTACCATGCTACGAAAGGCACACTGGCGGGGCCGTCAGAAATGTGTGAATTCCCCCGTGAAACAGTCTCGAGAGGATCTCCATGCGAAGCGTACTCATCGGAATCACACTGTTCCTCGTCGGCGCGCCCGATCGCGCGGCCGATCGCCAGGCGCTCCTCGCGGCCGACAGCGCACTCGCATTCGATGGAACGGCGTTCACCGATAGCGCCATCTACCTGCATCCCGGCGCTCCATTGGTCCGCGGAGCACGCCAGATCAGCACCTATATCGCGAATGCGAAGATCGCGCGCAGCCTGCGGCGTGAGCCCGTGTTTGCCGACGTCTCAGCCGATGGCTTGCTCGGCTACAGCTGGGGATGGACTCGCGGCGACAGTACCCGCGGCAAGTACCTCGCCTGCTGGCGCAAAGCATCGGCGGGCTGGAGGCTCGCCGCGTTCGCCGGCACGGTGCCGGTACCCGATTCCGCACCCGTGCAGCTCGCCGGAAAACGTGATGAGACGGCTCCCGTGCGCGGAGCCGCCAACCGTCGGGAACTGCTCACCGCCGATTCGGCATTCGCAGCCCTGTCCCGGGCGCGCGGCGCGAAACAGGCCTTTCTCACCTACGCCGCCGAGAACGCGGTGTCGTTCGGGGCCGGAATCAAGATGAACGAAGGACGCCAGGCGATCGGCGCGGCGTTCGACCAATTCCCCGCGGGTGCCGTGCTCGAATGGCGGCCCGTCGCCGCTGAAATCGCGAAATCGGGCGACCTGGGCTGCACGGTCGGCGAGGCAACGATCCCGTCGCTCCATCACTACAGCAAGTATTTGACGATCTGGAAACGACAGCCCGACAAGAAGTGGAAGTTCGTCGCTGACGGAGGCAATCTGCGGCCCGCGCCGGCCTTGCAGCACTAGCAGCTCGTTACCGCAATCGGCGCCGTCACCGGTACCCGGCGGCTTGCAGGCTGAACAGCTCGGCGTACAACCCACCGCGAGCGACGAGCTCCTCATGCGTGCCGTCGTCCACCAGCTCGCCGCCCTTCAACACGAGAATTCGATCGGCCATGCGCACCGTCGAGAAGCGGTGCGAAATCAGCACCGCCATCCGGCCCTTTGTCAGCTCCGCGAATCGTAGAAAGACCTCGTACTCGGCGCGCGCGTCGAGCGCGGCGGTCGGTTCGTCGAGAATCAACACTTGCGCATCGCGCATATAGGCGCGCGCCAACGCCACCTTCTGCCATTCTCCACCCGACAGCTCGACGCCATTGTCGAATCGCCTGCCGAGCATCTGATCGAAGCCTTGCGGCACGCGCTGCGCCACCGAGTCGGCCAGGCTCCGCCGGGCGGCTTCGCGAATCCGCGCGTCGTCGTCGAGCGCCTCGATCTGGCTGACGCCAATGTTCTCGCGCAGGACGAAATCGTAACGGACGAAATCCTGGAAGATGATCCCGATGTTCTTGCGCAGGCTCTCGAGATCGTACTCGCGGAGATCGACGCCATCGAGCAGGATGCGGCCTTCATCGGGATCGTACAGGCGCGCAAGCAGTTTGACGAGGGTGGTCTTCCCCGCGCCATTCTCACCGACGAGCGCGATGCGTTCGTGCGGGTCGAACGTGAAGGTGAGATGCCTCACCGCCCAACGCTGCGACCCGGGGTAGCGAAAGCCGACGTCCTCGAAGCGAAATCCGCTCTTGAGTGGTCGAGGCACGGACTGCGCGCCCGGCTTCGATACCACCCTGGGCTGCACGTCGAAGAACGTGAATAAATCGCTCAGATAGAGGCTTTGCTCGTAGATCGACGACAGGGCGAGGAGGATACTCTGGATCAAACTCCGACTCTGCCGAAACGAGCCGGCGAGAAACGTCAGTGTGCCGATCGTGAAATCGCCCATGACGGTCCGGTAGATGATGACGGCATACGCACCGTAGTAGCCGAGCGTGCCGACCGTGACCAGCAGCGTCGAGACGATGTTTCGCCGCACCGCGAGCTTCTTGTTCTCCTCGTAGAACTTGTCCGACAAATCCGAATACCGGCCGACGAGAAAGTCCGAGAGCCCGAACAGCTTCACTTCCTTGGCCGATTCATCCGACGCGCCCATGTAGCGGAGATAGTCGAGCAGGCGCCGCTCCGGCGTCCATTGGAAGAGCAGCGAGTACCCGAGCGACGCGAAATGCGCCTCACCGAGGAACGCCGGCAACACGGCGATCGTCAGCAGCAGCAACAGCCAGGGCAGCTGCACCAGCAAGACGCTCGCGAGTGAGATGAGCGTGATGAGATCCTGCGCGGTGCCGAGGAGCAGCGTGAACAGCCCGATGCGGCCGATCGTCTGCCGCCGCGCGCGCTCCAGATGATCGTAGATCTCGGCGTCTTCGAATTGGGCGAGGTCGAGCGTGGCGGCATGCTCCATGAGCCGTACGCTGAGCCGATTGCCGAAGAGGTCGCCGAGCAAGCTCTCGAGCAGTGAGGACAGGCGCGCCAGCCCCTCGCCTACCACGGCAATCCCCAGCTCGATGCCCACGAGCACCGCGAGATGCGACCAGTCGGGCGCGTGTCCGGCGTGCACCGCGGCGACGCCCGCGATGACCCCGTCAATGATCAGCTTGCCGATCCACAGGACGGCGACCGGGATGAACGATCGCACGACTCGGAGGACCAGGATCGCCAGTGTGTACCCGCGATGGGTCTGAAATACCAGCCGCAGGAGGGGCGGGACGTGCTTGAGCGCTGCCAGTCGCTCACCCCAGGTGGGGGGCGGTCCCTCGTCACGGCGCATGCGGCGGGATGACCGGTGTCTAGGCGGCATATTCTTTAACTTCGCACCGATGGAAGCGTCAGCATATAGACCCATGCGCCACTTCCTTATTGTCACTGCCGCGATCGCCGTCGTGTCGCCGGCTGCCGCACAGGCGCCGCCACCTCCGGGTGCGCCGTCCGCGCTCACTTTGCGCGATTCGGCGTTTCACGTCCTGAACCGCCTCGCCTACGGCGCCCGTCCTGGCGAGGTCGACAGCGTGGCCAAGCTCGGCGTGATGCGCTGGATCGATCGGCAACTCGATCCGGATCACATCAGCGATAAGGCCCTGGAGCAGCGGGAACGCGAGTTCAAGATTCTCAGTTACGACCGCGAAGACCTGGCGGAGCGCTATCGCGACGTGCAACGCGAGCGGCAGCGTCTTCAGAAAGAGCGGGCGGTAAATCCCGACAGCCTGCGCCCCGAGGACCAGCCGAAGCCGATGCGCGAGTTTCGCGAGCTCGGCGGCGAGCTGCAACAGCTCGCGATCGTCCGCGCGGCGTTCTCCGAGCGCCAGCTGCGCGAAGTGATGGTCGATTTCTGGACGAACCACTTCAACGTCTTCGTCGGCAAAGGCGCCGACCGCTTCCTGCTGCCTTCATACATCGAGCAAACGATCCGCCCCAGAGTGTTGGGCCGGTTTGAAGATTTGCTGATCGCGACGGCTGAGAGTCCCGCGATGCTGTTTTACCTCGACAACGCGCAAAGCGTGGCGCCCGGCTCCGCGCCGCCGCGTCGCCCGCCCAATCTCTTTGCGCGACGGCGCTTCGGGATGAACGAAATGCCCGACGAGCGGCGTGAGGCCGAGCGCCGCCGGCCGACAGGGATCAACGAGAACTATGCGCGCGAGCTCCTCGAGCTGCACACGCTCGGCGTCGACGGCGGGTACACGCAGCAGGACATCATCGAGGTGGCGCGAATCTTCACCGGCTGGAGCATCGAGCCACCGGACCGCGGCGCGGGATTCGTGTTCCGCGACTGGGCGCACGACCATGGGACCAAGCACGTCTTCGGACTCACCTTCCATGATGATGGCCAGGACGAGGGGATCCGTCTCCTCAAGTTCCTGGCCAATCAGCCGGCGACGATGCATCACGTCAGCGCCAAGCTCTGCATGCGGTTCGTCGCTGATGAGCCACCGGCCGGCTGCATCGACGCCGCCGTCGCTGCCTGGCAAAAGACGCGCGGCGACATGCGCGCAGTGCTGCGCGCCATCTTCACGGCACCGGACTTCTGGGCCGCCGGCGCCGTGCGTTCAAAGATCAAAACACCGTTCGAATTCGTCGTCAGCGCCGTCCGCGCCATCGCGGCGGCTCCCGACTCGACGCCGCGACTCGCGCAAATGGTCTCGCGCCTCGGTGAGCCGCTGTACCAGCAGCCGGCGCCGACCGGATACGCGGAGACCGAAGAGCACTGGGTCAATAGCGGTGCGTTGCTCGCCCGCATGAATGCCGCCGTTGCCCTGGCGGCAGGGCGGCTGCCCGGCATCGATGCGAACCTCGACTCGGTCATCCCCGCCACCACGGATCACTCCCAGCTCGTCAGCGCGGTGGACGAGCGCATTCTGGGCGGTACGATGTCTGCGCACACAAAGAGCGTCATCCTCGAGCAACTCACCGATCTCAATGATCCGATCCAGGCCCGCGCGCTCGCGGTTGGCTTGGCGCTCGGCGGACCGGACTTCCAAAAACAATGACCATCTCTCGTCGCGTCTTCGTAAAAGCTGGCGGGCTCGCTCTAGTGAGCCTCGGGTTGGATCCGCTTTTCCTCGCT
>DASZNX010000249.1:0-2215 GCA_035551075.1 Gemmatimonadales bacterium
TCGCTATCCCGTGCGACGTGCTGCCGCGCATCCGGTGGGCGAGCAAGAACGGGTCGACCGATTCGCGCAACTGCTCGGCACACTCGCCGGTCGATCGAACGTCGCGAGGGAATTGGGCCAGCTGATGTATCACTCGCACGAGAGTTACAGCGCCTGCGGACTCGGCAGCGACGGCACTGACCGGCTGGTAGCGTTGGTCCGCGCGGCCGGCCCAGAGCGCGGCTTGTTCGGCGCGAAGATCACCGGCGGCGGCAGCGGCGGAACCGTCGCGGTACTCGGCACCACCGCCGCCGAGAGTACGGTGCGTGAGATTGCCGCGCGGTATGCCACTGAGACGAGTCGTGAAACGCGCGTCTTTACTGAATCGGGGCCGGGCGCCGCAGCGATCGGTGTGCTACTGCTCGCGTGAAACGCTGAACGCGTAATCTCCCGACCCGACTGTCACGACGACATCGCCGCCGCGTTGCTGCACGTCGCGAACACCCTCTCCGGTGA
This sequence comes from Gemmatimonadales bacterium, assembly GCA_035551075.1. GTDB lineage: Bacteria > Gemmatimonadota > Gemmatimonadetes > Gemmatimonadales > GWC2-71-9 > 20CM-2-65-7. The sequence continues at coordinate 496 of DASZNX010000249.1, forward strand.
GTCCGCTCACCCGCGCGCGCGTCGTTTGCCAGAGTGTGATCTCCGCGGTCGTGTTGGCCGGCACCGTGACGTTCAACTGAAATTGCCGTCCATCCAGTCGCCACGCTGACACGAGCGTTCCGTAGAGCGTCTCGAGCGACGCGCGTGCGTGCGTGAGCCCACCGCCGGGTCGCGGCGCGATGCGGACTCGTTTTCCTCCAGGACTCGACGGATCGATGTCGATTCCGCCGATCGTCCGGTACATCCAGTTCCCCACCGCCCCGAACGCATAGTGATTGAAGGAGTTCATCCCGGCATCTTCGAACGAGCTGTCGGGCCGGATGCCGTCCCACCGCTCCCACATCGTCGTCGCTCCGCGCGTGATGGGGTAGAGCCATGATGGATACGTCTTCTGCATCAGCAGCCCGTAGGCGACGTCGAGGTGACCGGTTCGACTCAGGACGGGCAGCAGCTGTGGCGTGCCGAGGAATCCGGTGGTGAGGTGCATGCCGCGCCGCCGGACATCGCCGGCCAGGCGTTCCGCGGCGGCCGGAACGATCGAGTCGGGCAGCAAATCAAACGCAATCGCCAGCGCGTACGCGGTCTGCGTGTTCTCGCCGACTCGCCCCGAAGCGGATACAAATTCACGATTGAACGCCGCCTTGACGTCTCGGAACAGCGATTCATATCGGTCGGCATCGCTGCTCTTGCCCAACGCGCGAGCAGCGCGCGCGAGAATGTCCGTCGAATGCGCGAAGTAGGCCGTGGCGAGGAAATCGGTGCTCGTGGTAGCGCCCGGATATGACGGATCGTCGCTGTGCAGCGCGAGCCAGTCGCCGAACTGCCACCCCGGCCGCCAGATCAGATCCGATCCGGCGCGCCGATGCTCGAACTCGACCCACGCGCGCATGCTCGGGTACTGGCGCTCGAGTAACGCACGATCGCCGTACGCGACGTACATGGTCCACGGCACGACAGTCGCCGCGTCGCTCCACCCCGCGGTGCCCGATCCATGGGCTGAATCAGCTCCGAGAACATCGGGAATGACCCACGGCAGCGCGCCACTGGGATCCTGATCGGCGGCAACGTCGCCCAGCCATTTCGCAAAAAATCCGCCGACATCCAGATTGAAGGCCGCGGTCGGCGCGAAGACCTGGGCGTCGCCGGTCCAGCCGAGGCGCTCGTCCCGTTGCGGGCAGTCGGTCGGTACATCGAGAAAATTGCTCCGCTGTCCCCACACGATGTTCTGCTGCAACCGGTTCAGCAGCGAGTCCGACGTCTCGAACGATCCAGTTTGGGGCAGATCGGATGACACGACGATTCCGGTAATCGTGCCGCTGTCGGCCGGCGCGGGCAGTCCCGTAACGCCTACATAGCGAAAGCCGTGAAACGTGAAGTGGGGCTCGTAGATCTCTTCCCCGCCACCCTTGACCGTGTAACGATCGGTCTGGCTCGCGCGCCGCAGGTTGGCTGTGTACAGATTCCCATCTTTGTCGAGCACCTCGGCAAAGCGCATCGTGACGACCGTGCCCGCGGGACCTCGGACCTTGAGGCGAGCCCATCCCGTGAAGTTTTGGCCGAGATCGACGATCGTCTCACCCGACGGCGCGCGGCGGATCGCAACCGGCCTGAGCTCGGCGATCCGTCGCACCGGCGGGGACTGCGGCGTCACGAGCTGCGCGGTGGGAGCGGGAGGCTCCAGCAACACGACACGCGCCCATTTCGTGTCATCATATGGCGC
>DASZNX010000250.1:0-7289 GCA_035551075.1 Gemmatimonadales bacterium
CGTCTCGCTGTCAGTCCGAAAGGCGATCGGCTCGCGATAGTCGCCGTGCCCGCGGCGCGCTAGCGTTCCAGCAGCAGCGTGACCGGCCCGTCATTCACGAGCTCCACTTCCATCATGGCGCCGAATTCTCCGGTCGCGACGGGAATCTTGCCGGCAGATTTTTCCTCGAGCAGCGCAACGAACTTTTCGTACAAGGGAATGGCCACGTTCGGTGGCGCGGCGTCGATGAAGCTCGGCCGGCGGCCCTTGCTCGCGTCGCCGTAGAGCGTGAACTGCGAGACGACGAGCACGCCGCCGCCCACCTCTGTAAGATCGCGATTCATCTTGCCTTCGGCGTCGCCGAAGAGACGGAGGCCTAGGATTTTGTCGGCCATCCAGCCGAGCGTCGCGTCGGTGTCGGTGGGCGCGAAGCCGGCGAGCACGAGGAATCCCGGGCCGATCTGACCGGCGATACGGTCCCCGATCCGGACTGCGGCACGGCTGACGCGCTGGAGCACGACGCGCATGCTGAAAAGTACACGACGGCACGACGGCACGTCGGCACGAGTAGACGTGCAGACGTGCCGACATGCCGACGGGTAACGGTTACTCGACGGTTACAGACTTGGCGAGATTCCGAGGCTGATCGACATTACAACCGCGACGCACCGCGATGTAATAGGCCAACAGCTGCAGCGGCACAACGCTCAAAACCGGCGTGAGCAAGTCGAGCGTTTCAGGGATCTCGATGCGGTAGTCCGCCAAGGTATTGAGCGCGGTGTCGCCCTCCGTGACGATCGCGATGACTCGGCCACCGCGCGCTTTCACTTCCTCGATGTTGCTCACGACTTTCTGGTGCACGCCATCCTTCGGCGCGATGAAGACGACGGGCATGAGGTCGTCGATGAGGGCGATCGGGCCATGCTTCATCTCCGCGGCCGGATACCCTTCCGCGTGGATGTAGGAGATTTCCTTGAGCTTGAGCGCGCCCTCGAGCGCGACGGGGAAGTTGTAGCCGCGGCCCAGGTACAGAACATTCTGCGCCCGCACCAGGCGATCGGCGATCTGCTCGACTTGAGGAGCTTTGGCCAGCACGCGCTTGACCAGCTCGGGAAGCCTGGCGAGCGCCCGCACGACTTCCCTCCCCTGCAGAATCGAGAGCGCGCGCAGCCGGCCCATCTTCAGCGTGAGCAGCGCAAGCGCGACGATCTGGCTGGTAAATGCTTTGGTGCTCGCGACGCCGATTTCGGGCCCCGCGTGCAGGTAGATACCGCCGTCCACTTCGCGTGCGATGGTGCTGCCGACGACGTTGATCAACCCCAGCGTCCGCGCGCCCCGGCGCTTGGCCTCGCGCAGGGCGGCCAGCGTATCCGCCGTTTCACCCGACTGCGAGATGCCGATGACCAGCGTCCGCTCGTCGACGATCGGGTTGCGGTAGCGGAATTCCGAGGCGTATTCGACCTCGGTGGGAATGCGGGCCAGCTCCTCCATCATGTACTCGCCGATCAGGCCCGAATGCCAGGACGTGCCGCAGGCGGTGATCACGATGCGCTGCACCTTGAGCAACTCGTCGTCGCTGATGTTCAGGCCGCCGAACCGGACCGTGCCTTCTTCCTCGAGCAAGCGCCCGCGCATCGTGTTGCGCACGCTTTCGGGCTGCTCCATGATCTCTTTGAGCATGAAGTGCGCGAAGCCGCCGCGCTCGATCGTCGCGAGATCCCACTCGACCTGCGTCACCGTCTTCTCTTTCTCTTCCGAGGCGAGGTCGGTGATCCGATAGTCGGTCGGCTTGACCTCCGCGATCTCGCCGTCATCCAAATAGACCACCGACCGCGTGTGCGAGAGGACGGCCGACGCATCGGACGCGACGAAGTTTTCGCCATTGCCGATCGCCACGAGCAGCGGTGATCCGCGGCGGGCCGCGACGATCGTGTCCGGCTCCCGGCTCGAGATAACGGCGATGCCGTAGGTGCCTTCCACCTGGCGCAGCGCGCCGGCGGTCGCTTCGAACAGCGGCATGCCTTTGGTGTGACATTCTTCGATGAGATGGCAGAGGACTTCGGTATCGGTCTGCGAGCGGAACACGTGCCCACGCTGGCTCAGCGCCTGCCGCAGGACTCCCGCGTTTTCGATGATCCCGTTGTGCACCAGGGCGAGAATGCCGCCGCAATCCGCGTGTGGATGGGCATTGACCGTATTGGGCGCGCCGTGCGTCGCCCAGCGCGTGTGCGCGATTGCCGTCGTGCCCGCGGGAAGGTTGGTGCCGAGCTCGCGTTCGAGGACGGCGATCTTTCCGGGAGCGCGGAAGACTTCCAGTCCTCCGTTCACGACGGCGAGTCCCGCCGAGTCGTAGCCGCGATACTCGAGGCGCTTCAGGCCTTCGAGGACGACTGGGGCCGCCGCTCGCTTCCCGGTGTACCCTACGATCCCACACATAACCGCCGCCCTTCGTCAATCAGTTGTTCCGCGTCCGCGCCGGTCGGCGCTTCGGCGATCAGTCGAATGATCGGCTCGGTGCCCGACGGCCGCACATGCAACCAGCGATGTGGCCAGGCGAGTCGCAAACCATCTTGGCTGTCGACCGCTGCCTCCGGGAAACGGGACCGCAGCGCCGCGTACACCGCGCTCATCGACTCCGCGTTCTGCGTTCCGCGTTCCACTTTGGCCTTCACGATCGTGTAACGCGGTGAGCGCGCGACCAGTTCACTCACGGTGACGCGCTCGCGCGCGAGCAATCCCAGCAACAGCGCCCCAGCCACCGGCGCATCGCGGCCAACATGCAGCGCCGGATACATCACCCCACCATTCCCTTCACCGCCGATCACCGCCCGCAGCGCGATGATCTTGCGCGCGACGTGCGCTTCGCCGACGGGTGCTCTCACGACCTCTGCGCCGTATTCTCGCGCCGCGTCTTCCACCACCAGCGACGTCGACAGATTACATACGACGGTCTGACGCCCGGACGGCCGGACGACCCTTCCTTTTGGCTGCCGTCTGGCCGCCGGGCCGCCAGGCCGTCCCCCGAGCACGGCCCGAATCGCGAAGGCCAACGTGTAATCCTCGCCGATCGGCCGGCCCTGCTCGTCCACGATCGCGAGCCGATCGACATCCGGATCGACCGCGATTCCTACGTCGGCTTTCGAACGCCGCACCAACGCGCCGAGCGCTTTCAGATTCTCTGGGACCGGCTCAGGCGGCCGCGGAAACAGTCCATTCGTTTCCAGATTGATCGCCGTCACGCGGCAGCCCAATCGCTCGAGCAGCGCCGGCATCACCGCGCCACCCGCGCCGCGTACCGTGTCGAGCGCCACGCGGAAGCGGCGCCGCTTGATCGCCCGGACGTCCAATCCTCGAAGCGCGAGCACGGCGGCGAGATGGCGGGATATCGCGTCCGAGTCCGCCTCCACACCGCCGATCGCGTTATAGTTGGCTCGTGGCAGGAGATCCCCTGCCGCCAATTCGCGTACCCGCGTGCCCGCTACACCATCAAGAAAGATGCCATCGGGGCCGACGAACTTAAGGGCGTTCCATTCAATGGGATTGTGGCTGGCGGTCAACATGATGCCACCCGCCGCGCGGTGATATTCGACAGCGAGTTGCACCGATGGTGTAGCAACTAATCCCACGTCGATCACATCGCAGCCGACGGACTGAAGACCGGCAGTCGCGGCGCCCGCGAACATGGGGCCGGAGGTCCGAGCGTCACGACCCAAGACGATGGACGCGCGGACAGGCCGACGGGGAGACGGGCGGTCTTTGGCCCACGTTCCGAATGCCGCTGCCCAGCGAGCCACCATTTCGGGAGTGAGATCTTTTCCAACGAGACCACGGACTCCCGACACGCTCACCATAAGCGTATCGGACATGGCTACGCTCGCCGAGCTTCCATGGCGCGGGTGGGCAGGCGGAGCGGCTGGAGTTGCGGCGTAGGGATCGGCAGCGCAGTGCCCCCCCCCTCCGCAAAGGCACGCAGGAACGCGTCCACGATGACGGGATCGAACTGGAGGCCCTTTCCCTCTTCGAGCTCGCGCATCGCTTTGCTTACCGACAGCGATGGACGGTAGGGGCGGACGCTGGTCATCGCGTCGAACGCATCCGCAACGCTGACCAGCCGCGCCTCGAACGGGATCACGTCGCCCTTCAAGCCGTCGGGGAAGCCGCTGCCGTCGAGGCGCTCGTGGTGCGAGCGCACGATCGACAGCGCGCCGGGAGCATCGCGCATCAGTGGACCCAGGATGCGGGCGCCGATCACCGTGTGCTCCATGATGTGACGGTACTCGGCTTCCGTGAGTTTTCCGGCTTTGTGCAGCACGATCTCGCTGACGCCGATCTTTCCCACATCGTGCAGCTCGGCGCCGAGTGCGATGGTGTCGATCAGGTCCTTCTCGAGTCCCAGCGCGCGCGCGATTTCGATGGAGTAATGCGCGACGCGCATGGAATGTCCGCGCGTGTACGCGTCCTTGGCCTCGAGCGCGTACACCAGCGCGTGGACGCCTTCGAGAAAGAGCTCCTCGATCCGACGCGCCTGCGCTTCGACGCGCTCCTCGAGGTTTTTTTGATAGCTGCGGTTTTCGATCAGCAGGCGTCGCTTGTCGAGCGCCTGCGATACGCGCGCGCGCACCTCATCGAGATGGAACGGCTTCGCGACGTAATCCAACGCGCCCATCTGCAGGCAGGCGACGGCGCTCTCGACTTCCGCCACCGCAGTCACCACGATGACCGCGGTCTCGGGCCAGCGCGCAACGATGTCGCGGAGCAGTGTGACCCCGTCCATCTCGGGCATTCGCAGATCGGAAATCACCAGCGGAACGGGAGTACGCTCCAGCTCCTGCAGTGCTTCGACACCGGAGCCTGCCTCGGCGCATGCGAAGCCCTCGCCCTCGAGCAACCGCACGAGCACCCGGCGCAGCCGAGGCTCATCGTCGACGACCAGGCAGCGCATTCCCGAGTAGTTCGGCATCGCGGCCACAAAGTATAGGTCGCTTGCCCCTGGCGAAAGCCGCCCTTACGTTCCGACCATGACGCGCATCGCCGAGCATGACCTCGCGAGACGCTTCGCGACTCGCGCCGTGCATGCGGGATACCTAGGTGATCCCCTCAGTGGCGCGGTCATGACTCCCATCTACCAGACGTCCACTTACATCCAGGACGGACTCGGCCGCAACAAGGGTTACGAGTACGCGCGCACGCGCAATCCCACGCGCGAAGCGCTGGAGCGCAACGTCGCGGCACTCGAAGGAGGCCGGCACGGGTTCGCGTTTGGGTCGGGGTTGGCGGCCGTCGATGCGGTGATGAAGCTGCTGTCAGCCGGCGATCACGTGGTGAGCGGCGAGAACATATATGGTGGGTCGCACCGGCAGATGACGCACATCTGGGCGCGCCTGGGCCTCACGTTCACGTTCGTGGACGGAGGAGATCCCAAGGAAGTCGCCGCCGCGGTCACGCCCAACACCAAACTCATCTACACCGAAACGCCGACGAATCCCATGATGCGGCTGTGTGATCTCGCCGCCACGGGTGAGATCGCGCGCAAGGCGCGCGCCCTGTTCGTCGTCGACAACACGTTCGCGACGCCCTACTTCCAGCAGCCTCTCGATTTCGGCGCGGATATCGTCTTGCACTCGACCACCAAGTATCTCAATGGGCACTCCGACATGGTGGGTGGGATGCTCGTCGCGACGCGGGACGAAGTCGCCGAACGAATCGGCTTCATACAAAACTCGTCCGGCGCGGTTCCGGGACCGTTCGACTGCTGGCTGGCGCTGCGCGGCACCAAAACCCTGGCGCTGCGCATGCGCCAGCATGACGCCAACGGCCGCCGGATCGCCGAATGGCTCGAGAAACACCCGCGCGTGCAACGCGTCTACTATCCCGGTTTGCGTTCTCATCCCCAGCACGAGCTTGCCGCAAGACAGATGAAAGGGTTCGGCGGCATGCTCAGCATCGAGCTTGGCGATACAGGATTGGCCCGCCGCTTTGTCGAGCGGACGAAGATTTTCGCGCTCGCCGAGTCGCTGGGTGGCGTTGAGAGCTTGATCGGCCACCCGGCGTCCATGACACACGCGAGCGTCCCACTCGAGATGCGGCGGCGGATGGGGCTCACGGACAGCCTGGTGCGGCTGTCCGTCGGGATCGAGGATGTAGAGGACCTGATTGCGGATTTGGACCAGGCGCTGGCGGATGACTAGAACCTCGCCGCCTTCGACCACGAAACATGCTGTTCGATATATCGTAGGTTTGAAATCCCTTGTTGGAGAACACCAAACATGACCGACGCACTACCCGCGGCTCGTCCGCGAAAGATCCTCACGCAGATCGCTCCCGTATCGTGGGAGCATCCGGCAGACCGCGCCGCGCTGCAGACGCTGCGGTCGGTTCCCGGCTTCGATGAAGTCGTGAAGAAAATCGTTGGCTTCTTCGGCGAGCGCGGCATCCGGCTGCTGTTCCAGGCCAACGCCGTGCGCGTCGGGCCCAATCAGTTCCCACGGCTCAATCAGCTCTACACCGACGTGCTCACGACGATGGATTGGCCGGATAGGCCGGAGCTCTTCGTCTCGCAAACGCCGTTCGTCAATGCGGGCGCGTTCGGCGTGGAGCGGCCGTTTATCGTGATCAACTCCGGCGCCCTGAAGCTCCTCGACGATGACGAGATGCGGACGCTGCTGGGTCACGAGCTGGGCCACATCATGAGTGGTCATTCGCTCTATCACACGATCCTCATCATCATCCTGTTCGTCAGCACGAACTTCCTGCCGTTCCTGACAAGTCTCGTGCTGGCTCCCGTGCGGTTCGCGCTGCTCGAGTGGTACCGCAAGAGCGAGCTGTCGTCCGATCGCGCCGGCCTGATCGCGACGCAGGATCCGCCCGCCTCGATGCGGATGTTTCTGAAAATGGCCGGCGGCGGCGACATGAAGCAGATGGATCTCAACGAGTTCCTGGCCCAGGCCAAGGAGTACGAGGAGACGGGCGGCGCGGTCGATCGAATCTTCAAGATCCTCAACACGCTGGACCAAAGCCACCCGTTCAACACACTCCGCGCGGCGGAGCTGCAGCGCTGGGTGGCGGCGGGCGCTTATGACCGAATCCTGAACGGCGAGTACACCCGCCGTGGGCCGGACGCGGACAAGCGGCCCATCGAGACCGACATCGATGAAGCGCGCGATCATTATATGAAGGAAGCAAAAGCCGTCGTGGACGATGTCGTGGATAGCGCCAAACGGGCGGCGCAAGCATTCTCGGACGCTTTTAGGAAGAAGTGAGGGTACTGGTCGTCGGAGGCGGCGGCCGCGAGCATGCGCTCTGCTGGGCAC
>DASZNX010000251.1:0-5674 GCA_035551075.1 Gemmatimonadales bacterium
AAAGACGGCAGCGTGATCGCGCGTGGACCGGTGCAGATGCCCGCTGTGTGTCTGGATTGCGTGCACCGCGCGGCGCCGGCCGCCGCTCCGGCCGCGGCCCCCGCGAGCTCGGTGGAATGTACGAATGCGTCGCTGACGAACGCGTTCTGTGGCGTCAACAGCGGCAGCGTCTCGTTTGCTACGGCGCCGCCGGCACCGCCGCAGGTGATCTACGAACCAGCGCCGGTGACCTACACGTACTATCCGCTGTATCCGGGCGGTTTCGTCGGTCGCGTGCCTTCATTACTCGAGCGGCCGTTCCCGCGGATGCATCCTGCCGTGCGGAGCACGTTTTCTTCGCTTGCGCCGCGGCTGGTCTTTCCGTCACCGGGACTCTTCGGCCGAAGACCCTGACCGGCAGGTTGTGAAACAAGTGAAGGGTGGACGAGGTCAGTTCAGAACCTCGACCACCCTTCACAACTTCTGACAACCTGCTGTTGCTCAGTGGAGGCGCGGGGAATTGAACCCCGGTCCGAGCATGACTCCGATACCGCTCCTACGTGCGTAGACCTGGCTTTGTGGTCTCACCACCTCGGCGCCTGGTCAGCCCTGGCAGTGACAAGCCTCTGAAATCTCTCGCGGCAGCCGTTGAGGCCCCAGCTGCCGCCAGCCCGACTTTGCGATACGTGAGCGCCGCCTCAGGCGAGCTGCCACTCACGCAGGTGCGTGAAGCCGAAGCTTACGCAGCCAGAGCCAGTTCAGAGTTGGCTTGTGTGTCTTCCCAGTTGATTTACCAGGTGACTGAGAACCTGGGCACGCAACCGTACCCTCGCCAAACCCGTCGAAGCCAGTCGCCCCCGTAATTCCGAGTTTGCGGAAGAGTACTTTAGCCGGATCGGGCCGCCTTTTCAACTCGATTCCGGCCTAATTCCTTCGCGTGATACAGCGCGGCATCAGCCGCGGCGGGCAGATTGAGGATCTCGCCGATCGGCTCCGGATAGGTCGCGACGCCACAGGACGTCGTGAGCGGATACGCGGTCCCGCTCCACTGCCAGATCGTATCAGCGACCGAGGCGCGAATGCGCTCCGCCACCTCCCACGCCTCGCCGAGCTGCGCGTGCGGCAACCAGACCGCGAACTCTTCGCCGCCGATGCGCGCGACGAGATCGCCTTCACGCACCGCCTGTTCCAACACGCGCGCGATGTGTTTGAGCGCCGCATCACCCGCGGCGTGACCGAGCGTGTCGTTCAGTCGCTTGAAGTGATCGAGATCGACGTAGACCAACGATGCCGGCGGTGGGTGCTGCTGGGTGTGATACGCTTCCAGCACGCGCTGAAACTCGCCGCGATTGCGCAGACCGGTGAGATGATCGAGGACGGCGCGCTGCTCCGCGTCATGCACGGCCTTGGCAGCGGCAAGGCGCGGCCCGAGCTCTGCGACGAGCGCCTCGATGCGATCGCGTGGGGAGATTTCCCGTCCCAAAATCACGAGTGCGCCGATGACGCTGCGCCCATCCATCAGCGGGTAGGCGGCGCCTGCGCGCTCGTGCCGGCGCCGCTCGGGCATCCCCGCCCCGAAGATATCTTCACCGCCGGTCGTCACGATGGGCACGCCGCCCTGGATGGCGCGCGAGACGGGCGCTTCGCTTTCGAGGCGGCGACCCGCCAGGCGCTTGTCGGCCGCCGTCGAGACCGCGAGAACCTGCATGGCATCGCGCTCGCGCACGTTGCGGATCACCACAGCGGTGCCGCGCTGCGCGAGCTGCTGCGCGAGCTCGGCGCCCGCCCGCGCAATGCCCTCGAGTGTCTGCGCGCCCGCGATGCCGATCGAGAGCTGGCGTGCCACCAGCTGGCCATGTCCCTCGAGCGCCTGCCGCTCGGCGAGACGCATCGTCTCCATGAGCCGGCGCAGGTCATCGACCGCGGCGGTGACGCGCTCCTGGTCGAGGCCGCGGCCGTTCAGCAGCAGCGCGCCGCCGTACGGGAAGTCACCGATCGCGACGTAGGTCCCTTCGACTTCGTTGGCGACGTGCACGCGGCCGTCCACCGACGCGAGCTGCACGAAAGCGGCGCCGCGTCGCGATTCAGCTCCTTCCTCCTGGAATGGCGCGTCGCCGATCACTTCGACAGGACCTTGGGCCAGTCCGATCGCCCACCCGGCGCGGGCGTCGTGCGCGCGGCGCAATAGATCGAGTGTATGGGGAAGATCGAACGATTCGGTGTCGGAGAGTCCCGCCGCTATGGCGCGTCCCGCGCTCCAGCGGAGTGCCAGGCCAAGCATCAGGCCACTGGCAACTCCGAGGAGCGTCCATGCGGTGCCACGGGAGACGGCTTCGACGAGGAGACCGCCACCGAGGACAGCGAGCGCGGGCGCAATCCACGCGCCGCGCCGGAATTTCACGAGTGATTGATGCGGCTGGCTGCGGCGGCGGCCCCGAACCCGTTGTCGATATTGACCACGGTGACGCCGGACGCGCAGGAATTCAGCATGGCAAGCAGCGCCGCCAAGCCGCCGAAGGACGCCCCGTACCCCACACTCGTCGGGACCGCGATGACCGGCACTTTGACCAGCCCGCCCACGACACTCGGTAGCGCGCCTTCCATGCCCGCAACGACGATGATGACGCCTGCCGAGCGTAGGACGTCGGTCTGCGTGAGGAGCCGGTGGATACCGGCGACGCCGACATCCGTGAGGCGTTCGACGCGGTTCTGCAGCGCCCGCGCGCTGACCGCGGCTTCTTCGGCGACGGCGAGGTCACTCGTGCCGGCAGTACACACGAGCACCGTGCCGCGGCCCGTGGGGGCGGGCTCAGGGTCGGGCGGCAGATATACGGTGCGCCCCAGGGCGTTGACCTCAGCCCGGGGGAAGCGCGCCGCGAGCGCCTCGGCCTGCTGTGTGTCGGTCCGGGTCGCCAGGAAGCTGCCGCCGGCAGCCTCGAGGCGCTCCGCAATGGCGACCACCTGACCAACCGTCTTTCCCGGACAAAAAATCACCTCCTGATGCCCTTGGGTGATGGGCCGGAGGTGATCGATCGTCGCGAATGGCAGCCGCTCGAAATTCATGCCGCAATCAGCGTGGATCGCGTCAAATATTCCTCGAAGATGCGTTCCGCCTCGGCCATCGACTCGATCGCAAAGAGCCGCTGGCGCAGGTCGGTCGCGTCGCGCAGGCCTTTTGTGTACCAGCCGAAGTGCTTGCGGAATTCGAGCGCCGTTCTGCGCGTGTCACCTTGTAGCCGGAGCGCGAGCCGCGCGTGATCGAGCGCGACCGCGAAGCGCTCTTCCGGCGTCGGATCGGAGCGGCGCGCGCGACCGGCCAGAAGATCGCGCGCCTGCGCGAACAGCCACGGATTACCGAAGGCGCCGCGCGCGACCATGATCCCGGCGCACCCAGTGTGGTTGCGCATCGCCAGCACGTCCTCGGCAGTCTTGATGTCGCCGTTGCCGATCACGGGGACGTCGAGCGCCTCTACCACCCGCGCGATCTCGTCCCAGTCGGCGGCACCCTGATACATCTGGGTGCGGGTGCGGGGGTGCAATGTCAGCACCTGTGCGCCGGCGTCCTGGCACCGGAGCGCGATGGTCACCGGGTCGCGCTGCGCTTCGTCCCAGCCACTGCGGATTTTCACCGTCACCGGCAGATGTGTCGCCTGGCGCACCGCCTGGATGATGCCCCGCACCAGGGTCATATCCTTGAGGCAGCCCGATCCACCGTTGTTGCGCACGACTTTCTTCACGGGGCAGCCGAAATTGATGTCGACGAAATCGGGCTCGAACAGCTCGGTCACCATTCCCGCTGCCTTCGCCATCACCGCGGCGTCGGCGCCGTAGATCTGGATGCCGATGGGTCGCTCGATCGGCTCGAAGCGCATGTCGGCAAGCACGCGCTCGATACCTAAAGAGATGCCAACGGAGGAGATGAACTCCGACACCACGACGTCGGCGCCAAAACGCCGGCAAATCTGGCGAAAGGGCGACTCCGACACCCCCGCCATGGGAGCGAGGAAGAGCGGAATATCGTGCCCGGTGGAGTACGGGAAGTTCATGCGGTGCAACCTAATAGCGCGTTGCGCAGGGAGCAACCAACATTTACCTTTCGCGCGCCGATGCGCCTGCGCGATTTCTTTTCCGAAGACGCCATCAAGCTCGAGCTCGAGAGCACCTCAAAAGACGCGGTGCTCAAGGAGCTTGTCGGTTTATTGAAGCTCGACGAAAAAGCTCAGGCGATGTTGTTCAAGATGCTCAAGCGGCGCGAGACGCTGGGCTCGACCGGCATCGGACAACAAATCGCGATTCCCCACTGCCGATCACTCGTCGTAACACGCCTGCGGTGTGCATTTGGACGGGGGCTCAAAGGGATCGACTTCAAGGCCATCGATGACAAGCCGGTATTGTATTTCTTTCTGATTGTCGCCCCGCCGCTGGAAGTCTCGAATCAGTATCTCCCCGTGCTGGGAAAAATCGCCCAGTTCGCCAAGGAGCCCGATGTCTCGGCGCGCCTGGCGAAACTCACCACTCCCGCCGAGTTCCTCCAGCTGCTCGAAGAGAAGAACATCTAAAGCGACGCGAGGGTAAGGCGGTCGTTACGGTCGCCGACGATCTTGTCGGGCACTATCCTCCGCATCGCGCAGAGCATCACGGGCCGGTGTAAACGCGCTATCGACAGTGATCGCCGCTTGTAATTCCCGAATCGCCGGCTGCCACAGCCGTGCCTTCATGTAGAATCTGGCCAGATCGTAGCGCGGCCCCGCAATCACCGGCGCGGCGGTGATAGCCGCTTGGAGGAAGCGCTCGCCGCTGCCCCACTGCCCGCGCGCGAACTCGTCGTTTCCTTCGAGCCAGAGAGTGCGATACGAGTGCGGCGCTTCGCGCTTGAGCGCTTCGAAATGCATGTCGTCGTCGTGCCAGGCGGGAATGCGGGCGACACTGCGGGCGATCCCCAACGTGAGAACGAAGGCCAGGAGCCCGACCCGGACGCGCGCAGGCCATGGCAGCGCGACACCGATGGAAGCCAACGCGAACACGATGCCGAATGACGGCAGGTACAGCGTTCGCTCGGCGATGAGTAGCTCGGTTGGGAGCAGAACATTCGAAACGGGTGCCACGGTGATGATCAACCAGAGCAGTCCGAGCGCGATTCCGGGGATCGCGTGCCTGGTCCGCCAGGCGAGGAGGCCGGCGAGCGCCCAAACGCACAGGGCGAGGACATGACCGAGCGTCAATCCGGTCGACACGGTCAGCTCGGCCGGTGAGTAATCAGCCGATAGGTGCGCCGGGAAGAGGAGGAGCCGCCACCATTGCAGGGTGAGCGGCACCATGGCCCAGGCACGGGAGACCATTCCCAATCGTTCCAGACCAGCCGCGGTGCCACCCGACGTCAGCAGGCCGGCCCCGATCCACTCGTGCAGCACGTAATAGGCGCCGATCGGAATCGCGGCAACGGCAGCGGCTTTCCATCCCATGCGCATGTCGGCGCGCTTCCATGCGTACAGCAGCAGCACGCTCGCGGGAAGTGTCGCGACGAGCTCCTTCGACGCGATGCCGAAGGCCGCGCCCGCGGCCACGCCAATCAGATACACGGGGCGACTTTGTGCCCGCAGCGCACAGACCAATGCCACCGCGTAACCAGCCGCCGCCATCAGCTCGGCGCGACCCACGACGTTGGCGACAGCCTCGACGTGCACAGGGTGTACCG
>DASZNX010000252.1:0-9452 GCA_035551075.1 Gemmatimonadales bacterium
CAACGCATTCAACCACAAATACGTGAGCTCTGTCGTTATCAACGCGGCGGCGAACCGGTTCTACGAACCCGCGCCTGGCCGAAACGGCTATGTGGGCCTCTCGGTCGGCGCCGGTCGATAGCTAACGCCTCTCAAGAAAGGTAGCGGAGCAGATGACCAGACCGTTTTGCGTTCTCGTGGCGATGACGATGGTTGCGGTGCGTGCAGGAGCGCAGAATCCGCCCACACCGCCGCCGTCCCCCCAACCAGCTCCTGCTCCCGCTCCGACGCCTGCTGCTCGCCCGGCGCCCCCGCCGACTCAATCCCCGCAGATCGATTGCAACTGGCTGACGGTCGACAGCGCCAGCAAGACAGCCACGTTCCTGTTGACCGCCGGCCTGACCGGACTGAACGGAGGGCTGAACTTCAACGGCTACAAGGATGGTGCCCTCACCTTCAGCGTGCCGGTGAACTGGAACGTCGTGATCGAGTTCACCAATCACGACGGAAATTTGACGCACTCCGCCGAGGTCATCGATACGGTGAAGCCGGTGCCGCCGGGGCCGGTCGATCCTTCATTCCCACGCGCGATGACCGTTCGTCTGACTCAGGGAATCGCGACCGATGGGAAGGACACGATGCGGTTCACCGCGAACAAGCCGGGATCGTATCTGATCTTCTGCGCCGTTCCGGGCCATGGTCTCGCGGGGATGTGGATCCGATTCCGCGTATCCGCGACTGACACGAAGCCCGCGCTCGTCTCGACCGCCTCCGCTGGAGGACGATGAGCTAGCGGGCAGTCGTCCAGCGACCTGCAGCCTCGAGGTAGCGTCGCGCGATCGCGCCGGATTCCTTGGGTGTCCGCGTGGCGTCGGGCACGCTGTCGAGCTCGACGACTCCCCATCCGTCGAAGCCGATCTCATCGAGTGCCGCGAACACGGCCGCCAGATCCACTTTGCCGCGACCGAGCTCGACAAAGCGACCCGAGTCATCCACATCCTTGATGTGCAGGAAGAGCAACCGTCCCGCGTGCTGCCGGATGGCCTGGGCGGGGTCGCCGCCTGCGCGCTGCAGGTGCGCGATGTCCAGTAAGAGCCGCACATAGCGCGGATCGGCAGCATCGAGTACGCGGGCTACCTCTTCAGCGGATTGTCCGAGCGCGCCCATGTGATTGTGGTAACCCAGAGGAATCCCGAGCTCCGCGCTTCGCCGGCCGATCTCGGTCAGCAGTTGCCCCATCCGGCGATAGTCATCGGCGGTTGGGTCACGGTTGCTCGGACGCTGATCGATGACTTGCAGGTACATACCCCCCGCGTCGCGGACGAATTGAGCGTGCCTGGTATGCTGTGTCAGAATGGACTCTTCGGCCGCCGGATCGAGCGATACGTCTCCGCTCGATAGGGCGACGAAGGTCAGTTTGCGGTCGGCGAGGAGGCGCTTCAGCTCGGCCGGCCGCTCACCCCAGGTCTCGACGGCCGGTTGTCGCAGCTGGATCCCACGGAAGCCGAGTGACGCGATTTCATCGATGGCCTGACGGTCGTTCCCGTTCCAGGTAATCGCGGCATAGCCGAACCGCAGGCGAGCACGGGCTGGGGCTGCGTATCGGCGCCAGCCGGTGACGACAGCTAGTGCGGTCACACCACTCGCCAGAAACTCGCGACGCCTCATCGTGCGTCATTCTATCAGCACGCTTGGGACATCGCCATCGAGGCCGGGAGCTATCCCGCCGATAGGCACCATGTTGCCTATCGTGCCGCCGGGCGGTAGCATTGGCCGCATGCGCCCTCATCTCGTTCTCGCGACCGTGCTGGTCGCCGTCATGCCGACGATGTCCCGCGCCCAGGGAACTGCTCGACTCACCGGGTATCTGCAGCCCCGCTTCCAGGCCCTCGGTGATACTGCATCATTCTTTCTCCGTCGCGCGCGTTTCGCCGTCGAAGGCAACATCACGCCGTGGGCTTCCTACCGCGCGCAGGTGGAGATGCGCACCATCGGCGCGGCCGCTACACCCTCCTCCTCACCACTGACGCTGTCTGCCACAGACCTATGGGTGAAGCTGAGTCACCTTCGCTGGACCGGCACCGCGGGACAGTTCCGCGTGCCATTTTCGCTCGAATCGCTGCTCAGCTCGACCACGCTGGAGACGACCGAACGCTCGCGCATCGTGAACGCCGCTAAACGTGACATCGGCGCGCAGATCGAATGGCGGATCCCCGACCGCGTGACGCTGCAAGCATCGGTCGTAAATGGCGAAGGACCAAACCGCGCGACCAATCCCGACAATCGGATGGCGTATTTCGCGCGCGCGATCGTCACGCCCCTGAAGGCGCTGGACATCGGCGGCGCGTTCGAGGGCTATAGCGACAGTACCGGGTTGAATGGGCAGGCGATGTACCACGGCAAGCGATGGTCCGCTCGCGCCGAGTACATCTATGCGATGAATCGCCGGACCGACGTTCTCGTGCGGGGGTGGTACGCGCTGGCGGCTTTCCGCCCGACACCACAGCACGTGCAGCTGGTCGGGCGCGTCGAGCAATTCGATCCGAACAATACGGTAGCCACCGATCGCTCGACGGGCTACTTGGTTGGCCTCCAGTATTTCATCCGCGGTGACGACTTCAAACTCCTGAGCGACTACGAGGTGTTCCACGAACAAGTCACCCAGGTGAAGAACAATCGCGGCGTCATCCAGATGCAGGTCCGGTGGTGATTCAGGGCCTCTGGGCTAGGACGCGGTGGCTGGCGCTTTGTGCCGCGGCCCTGATCAATCGCGCCGCGGCGCAGACCCCATCGCGTGACGTCATCCTTGCTACCACGACCTCCACGCGCGACGCCGGGTTGCTGGACACGCTAGTCCCGCTGTTCGAGCGACAGAGCGGCTACAAGGTCAAAGTGATCGCTGTAGGCAGCGGGCAGGCGCTCGAGATGGGCCGGCGGGGTGATGCGGATGTCGTGCTCGCGCATGCGCCGGACGCTGAACGGGTTTTGGCAGACTCCGGCTACTTCCTGAGCCGGCGTCTGGTAATGCACAACGACTTTCTCATCGTCGGTCCCCCTGGTGACTCCGCGGGGCTGCGCGGCATGACCGACGCCGTTGCCGCCATGCGGCGCATTGCCGAACGTGCGCAGCCGTTCGTCTCCCGCGGCGACCGCTCAGGAACTCACCAAATGGAGCTGAAGTTGTGGCGGATTGCCGGCATTCAGGAACCGGGAGGCAAAAGCTGGTACATCGATGCTGGTCAGGGGATGGGGGCGACGTTACAGATGGCCGACGAGAAACGCGCCTACACGCTCACCGATCGTGGGACCTATTTAGCGTGGCGCGATCGGCTACAGCTCGTGCCCCTGGTCGAGGGCGATACACTCCTCTATAACGTCTATCACGTCCTCGAGCTGAATCCAAAGAATGCGCCACGCATCAATGTCGCCGGCGGAAAAGCATTCGCAGACTTCATGGTCGCGCCCGCGACGCAGGCAGTAATCGGCGCCTTCGGGAAAGCGAAATTCGGTCAGAGCCTCTTCATTCCCGACGCGGGGAAGCCGGACCGCTGGTAGCGGGGGCGGGGGCGGGTTTCTTCGTGAGATCGACCGGCGGATAATAAATGATACGATAGGGGCTGCTGTCCGCTTTGAGCTCGGCGAGCGTGGCGGCAGTGATGGCGTCCCAATGCGCGCCTGTGGAAGGGCTTGCCCGGCGGCACCCCAACGCAGCGACGAGAAGTCCGCACGCTAACAGCGCTCGCATGGCTGAAACTTGGCGCGCCGCCTCTCCATTTCAAGTGATGCCAAAAACGCCGGAATTCAGGCCCTGGTCCGGTACATCCGGGCAAGACGACCAATCCGGGTCAGGTTGCTGGACTCCCGAAATGCGGCGACCTTATCGCGTGTTATGGATCGCGATGTTCCGTTCCGAAGACCCAGGGTGTACAACTAGCTGCGATTTAGGCTGTTCTGAGTCCCAGACTGCCCGTCGGGGTGGTGAAAGGACTCAGGACTCGGACGAGTGGTTGCGGCCAGGAGGCAACAGATGGCGAAGGTAATCGACAAGCAGGAGCTGACCGACGTCAGTGAAGCGCAGATCGCGGTACACTGGAAGGAAGAGGAGTACTACCAGCCTTCCGAGAAGTTCAAAGCGCAGGCGAACATGCGCGACCCCGCCGTCTTCGAGCGGTTCTCACTCGACAAATTCCCCGACTGCTTCAAGGCGTACGCCGACATGCTGACCTGGTTCGAGCCCTATCGCACAGTGCTCGACACCAGCGACGCGCCATTCTGGAAGTGGTTCAGTGGCGGGAAAATCAACGCGTCCTACAACTGCGTGGACCGGCACCTTCCGAAGTATCGGGACAAAGCCGCGTTCATCTTCGTGCCCGAGCCGGAATCAGAGACTGACGTGCGGATCACCTACCAGGAGTTGTTCGATCGCGTGAACGCCATGGCCGCCCTGCTCCGGGCAATCGGACTCAAAGCCGGGGACCGCGTGACGCTCCATATGCCGATGGTGCCGGAGCTCCCGATCACGATGCTGGCATGCGCGCGGTTAGGCGTCATCCACTCCCAAGTGTTCGGCGGGTTCAGCGGACAGGCGTGCGGCTCGCGCATTCAGGATTCAGGAAGCCGCGTCTTGATCACCATGGACA
Organism: Gemmatimonadales bacterium; assembly: GCA_035551075.1. Classification (GTDB taxonomy): domain Bacteria; phylum Gemmatimonadota; class Gemmatimonadetes; order Gemmatimonadales; family GWC2-71-9; genus 20CM-2-65-7. The sequence continues at coordinate 4,620 of DASZNX010000252.1, forward strand.
GCTACTGGCGGAACGGAACGCTCGTCGATCACAAGGCGAACGCGGACATTGCGGTGCGGACGGCGAAGGAGCTGGGCCAGGACGTCGATAAGGTGCTGGTGTGGCAGCGCTATCCGGGAAAGTTCTCCGCCAAGACGCCGATGGTGACCGGCCGTGACGTGTTCGTGAACGATTTGCTGAAGGAATACCGCGGTCAAAAAGTCGAGCCTGTCGCCCTGCCCGGCGAGGCGCCGCTCTTCCTGATGTATTCGAGCGGGACGACCGGCAAGCCGAAGGGCGCGCAACACAGCATCGCCGGCTACCTCGCCTACGTCACTGCCACGTCCAAGTGGGTCCTCGACATCCATCCCGAAGACGTCTACTGGTGCATGGCGGATATCGGGTGGATCACGGGTCACTCCTACATCGTCTATGGCCCGCTCGCGTGCGCGGCAACCGGCGTGATGTATGAAGGCGTGCCGACGTGCCCCGATGCCGGACGGCCGTGGCGGATCGCCGAGCGACTGGGCGTGACCATTTTCCATACCGCGCCGACGGCGATCAGAATGCTGCGCAAGTTGGGCCCGCAAGAACCTCGCAAGTACAAATATCACTTCAAATCGATGACCACCGTTGGCGAGCCGATCGAGCCCGAGGCATGGCGTTGGTATTATGACGAAGTCGGCAAGGGCGACGCGGTCATCACCGATACGTGGTGGATGACCGAGACCGGTGGATTTCTGTGCAGTACCATGCCGGCGATTCACGCGATGAAGCCGGGCAGTTGCGGCCCGGCCGTGCCGGGAATTCACCCGGTGATTTACGACGAGACCGGCGCTGAAATTCCCAAGGGCTCGGGCAAAGCGGGCAACATCTGCATCCGCAACCCCTGGCCGGGCATCATGCAGACGATTTGGGGCGATCGCGATCGCTACGTCAAGACGTACTTCGGCAAGTACAACAAGAATCCCAAGAGCAAGGATTGGCGTGACTGGCCGTTCATGGCCGGCGATGGCGCCTTGCAGGCCGGCGACGGCTATTACCGCATCCTCGGGCGCATCGACGATGTGATCAACGTCGCCGGTCACCGCCTCGGCACGAAAGAAATCGAGTCGGCGTGCCTCACGGTCCCGGAGATTGCCGAGGCGGCGGTCGTGCCTGTGCAGGACGAGCTGAAGGGACGCGTGCCCGAGGTGTACGTCGCCGTCAAACCGGGCGTGCAGGCGAGCCAGGCGATCGTCGATCGCGTGATCAAGGCAAATGAAGAGGTCATCGGCAAGATCGCGCGCCCCAAACATGTGTACATCGTGCCGGACATGCCCAAGACCCGCTCGGGAAAGATCATGCGCCGCGTGCTCGCGGCGATCTCGAATCGGCGGGACGTGGGGGACGTGACGACGCTCGCGAACCCCGACGTCGTGGAACAGATCCGCACGATGGTGCAGGGAAAAGACACTGTCGCGACCAAAGAAGCGCTGCCGGACGACATTGCGAAGTTTGGGCAGGTCGAATGAAGGCTTCCCCTAACGCGAGGATGTCATGACTTCACCTCCTCTCCCCAAGGACCTTCGCCGGGTTGTCATCGCCGCCGCCGTCGGAAACGTCATCGAATGGTACGATTTCTATATCTTCGGGAGTCTCGCCGCGCTCCTGTCGACGAAATTCTTCGCAGCCGGCGCATCCGGTGCAGCCCTCATCAAGACGGTCGGAACGTTCACCGCCGGCTTCCTGATCCGGCCGTTTGGCGCGTTCGTCTTCGGTCGCGTCGGCGACCTCGTCGGGCGCAAGTACACGTTCCTCATCACGCTCAGCGGCATGGGATTGTCCACGGCGCTGATCGGCTTCGTGCCGAGCTACGCGCGGATCGGTGCGGCGGCAGGGATTCTGCTGCTCATACTACGGCTCATTCAGGGCCTGTGCCTCGGCGGCGAGTACGGCGGCGCCATTACGTACGTCGCAGAGCACGCGCCCGATGAGAAACGGGGCTATTACACGGGCTGGCTGCAGACCTCGCCCACGCTGGGGATCGTCGTGTCGCTGGCCGTCATCATCATCACGCGGCAAGTGCTGGGCACCGAAGCCTTCACCGCGTGGGGCTGGCGCATTCCCTTCGTGCTCTCGCTCTTCATGGTGGCGATCGCCATCTACATCCGCCTGAGGCTGCAGGAGACCCCGATCTTCCAGGACATCAAGTCCAAGGGCCAGATCTCCACGAGCCCGTGGCGCGAAGCGTTCTTGAGTCAGAACATCAAATACGTGCTGATCGCGAGCATCGTGGTGATCGGCGAGGGGGTCGTGTGGTACAGCGGCCAGTTCTGGGCGTTGTACTTCCTGCAACAGGTGATGAAGCCGGACGTGTTGCGCCCGGCATTCATTACGGGGGCCGCGCTCCTCATCGCCACACCGTCGCTGATTTTCTTTGGGTGGCTCTCCGATCGCGTCGGCCGGAAGCCGATCATTCTCGCCGGGTTTGCACTAGCGGCGCTCACATACTATCCGCTCTACAACGCCCTCGGCCACGCCGCCAACCCGGCCAGTCCCAACTACGTGCTGGCGGTGTTGATCGTCGCCATCATGGTTGCGTACGTCGGGATGGTCTACGGCCCGATCGGCGCATTCCTCGCCGAGTACTTCCCGGCGCGGATTCGGTATTCGTCAGTATCGGTGCCCTATCACATCGGCAATGGCTGGGGCGGTGGGCTGGTACCCGTCATCACGACCGCGGCGTATGTCTCAGCAACGGCGGCCGGGCTGACCATGTCGCAGAGCCTTGGTCATGCGCTGGTATATCCGATTGTCGTGCCGGCAGTCGCGTTCCTGCTCAGTCTATTCCTGATGCCCGAGACGCGGAAAATCAGCATCTGGCAGCCGCAGCAGCAGATGGGCGCGACGGGGGCGCGAATGTAGGGAAAAAAGCACGTCGGCATGTCTGCACGTCGGCACGATGTGTTCGCATCGCTCTCGTGCAGTCGTGCCGACGTGCCGTCGTGCCGTCAGGCCTTATCCTTCGATCCTCCCGCCACAAGCCCCTTCGCCCGCCACTTCTCGAAGATCGCCTTCACCTGCTTGTGAGCCTCGTCCAGGGCTTGCTCCGGAGGCATACGTCCGGTCGCAGCGTTCGCGAACATCGTCGGCAATACAAACGTGTCGAAGATTTCGCTCTCGGCCGGGTTGGCGGGGCCAGGGTGGCCAATGTTCGTCGCCCACTCGAGCGCCGTGCCGATCGGTTTGAGCTTGGTCGGCGGGTTCGAGCCGAACGGATCGTTGGCGACCTGTTGCTGCATCCAGGCGTTGCCCTTTGCGGGCTTCTGGCCCATCGCCGTGCCGGGATCCGCCAGCGCGCCCGGGAATGACGGGAAGTTGTAGAGTTTGCTCGCGCTGATTGCATCCCGGTTGTGCGCGACAAGATCGAGCAAGAACTGCTTCGCCACATCCGGGCTCTGCGCGAACTTCCAGATCGTGTAGATGCCCATCACGTGCTCGCTGGCCCATCCCGTACCGCGCGGGCCCTTCAGGGCCGGCACAAAGAAAATGTCGTCCGCCACCGGCAGCTTATTGTCCTGCGCGGTGCGATAGGCCGAGATCGAGTTCAGGATGTAGGACGTCTGGCGAGCGTTCAGGGCCTGGTTATTCGACGCGGCATTCCAGCTGAGCACGGCCGGAGTCAGACCGGCTTCAAAGAGCCGCTTCGCGAATCTCAGCGCCTCGAGCGCCTGGTCTGACTTGAGGACCACGTTTTCGTCTTTGTCCTGGATCGAGCCGTCGAAGGACCACAGCATGGCACGAGTCGCCATGTTGGTATCGAGCTCCTGCGACATGCCGATTCCGATCGGGATTTGGATCTCGGCGTGTTTGGCCTTGATCTGTGGCGCCGCTGTGACGAGGTCTTCCCACGTCTTTGGCCCATCCGGCATCCCGATCTCGGTCCAGATGCTCTTCAGATAATCACCGGGATCGGGCACGTAGTTGTCGCTGAACCCGAACCACCGGTGCGTGACTGGATTGTAGGTCGCGCGCTTGCACAGATCGATGATCGGCCCGTGCGCGCGCTCGGCATCCTTCACGACATCAGCCATGTCGAGCGTTTGCGGCTCGAATGCGCCCGGCGGCGACAGGAATTGAAAGAGGTCGTGACCCTGTTGGGCCGCGACCTCGGCGTTGGCGCGCGTCGTGAGATCGGCCAGGGCGATGTGGTCGACGGTTACTTCGACACCTTTCTGCGTGCCCCAGTCCTTGGCGTACTTGTCGAACCAGGCGTCGTACGAGGGGACGAAGTGACTCCACTGGATGATCTTGAGGGTTTTCTGCGGGCGTTTGATCAGGATGGTCGGGCCGAACGCGACGGCGGCCGCAGCGGCGCCGGCGGTGGTGACGAACTGCCGCCGATCCATCCCTTTCCGCTTGGTCATGGATCTACCCTCCATATGAAATGCGGGAAATTGGAGTCAGGAGTCTGGAGTCAGGAATGCTGGCTCCAGGCTCCCGGCTCCTGAGTCCCTACAACGTATACATCACGCTCAAGGCGACCTGGCTCGCGTGCTGCTGCCCTTGCGTCGCCCACGTGGTGTTGGCGCGGAAGTATTCGAGGCCGAGCTGATACCGGCCCGCTCGGAATCGCAGCATCCCTGAGATATCCTCGTTCTTGCTCCGGAAATTGCCCGTCAAGCCGGGAGACTTGGCCTCGTCCGGATCGTCCATGCCATAGAAAAACCAAGCGCCCCAATGCGGGGTCAGGTCATACCCCGCTTGTGCCCAACCGCCCCACCCCTGGACCCCCCCAGCCGCTTTCACCTGCTGGGTGATGTGGCCGAACTGCTGGCCGATGTTCTTCCCCGAGTACGCGTTGCCATGGAC
>DASZNX010000253.1:0-4118 GCA_035551075.1 Gemmatimonadales bacterium
ACATTCCCCTGGTAGGCCCGAAGTTTCAGGCGCGTCTCGCCGCGCGCGGTCTCGTCACCGTCAAGGATCTGTTGCGCCATGATCTCGCGACGTTGCAGGCCTGGATGAGTAAACGCGACGCGACGTGGCTCTGGAATCGCGTGCATGGCATCGATGATACTGATGTCTTCCATCGCACGATGAACCGCGGGATCAGTCGCGATGAGACATTTGGCAAAGATCTGCACGAGGATTCGGACATCGAGCGCGAGCTGCTGCGCCTCGTTACCCGCGCGGCATCCGACATGCGTGGTGACGGGCTGACGGCGCGGACCGTGGCCGTACGCTTGCGCGACTGGGACTTCAAGACGCGATCGGCGCAACGCACATTCCCCGAGCCCGTGGTCTCGGATCGAGTGATCCTGCGCGTGGCGCACGAGCTGCTCCGCGGGCTGCGCAAGGCGCGCCGCGTCCCCGCCCGACTCGTCGGAGTGCGGTTATCCGGCCTCGCGCCTGCTAAATCGCGCGATCAGCTCAGCTTGTTGAGTGCCTCGGGCGAAACCGAACGCGACCGGGGGCTTGCCAGCGCGGTGGACCAGGTGCGGTCGAAATTTGGACAGAGGAGCATTCTGCCGGGAGGGATCGCGCCCTCAGGAACCGGCAGACCGCACTAGCTGAGTGAGCTCCTGCAGCTCGGCCACGCCAAGATCCGATACCACCCAGTACGTGTAGCCTGCCGCTGTCCAGTGCAGCATATGATAACCCTGTCGCGTCTCCATCCTTACAGCCGACGAACCAGCCGCCGGCCACAACAGCACGTTGATCAGGTGCTTGCGCCGGCCATAAACCAGCGCGGCGATCGGCCGGCCGGCGACGTAATCCAGTCGGCCGCCGATCAGCGGGTACCCGTTGGCCGCAAAATCAGAGACCGGTGGCGAGAAATCGACCTTCCCATTGAACCATGGCTTGACCGTGTGCTGGTCTGATGACAGCACGTCGGTCAGATGGCCTGGCATCAACGAGCGCACGTGGCTCGCGAGCACCTCGTCAGCAAGCGCTCCACCCGCTGCCCGGCGCGCGGCGACTTGCCAGCCGGCGGTAGCGCCGAGCGCCACCAACGCGAGTGATGCGGCGAGCGCGAGCCAGCGCGTAGGGAACGGCCTGCCCTCCCACGCCCACCTCTTGGGCGTTGCCGCGTTGTTGATCGCCGCACGCACGCGCTGCCGTAGCTCTTCGGGGGCGCGCAGTGGCGGCATCTCTTCTCGAATCGCCGCGCTGAGCCGGCGCTCGAAATCGGTCTCGCTCATATGACGCGCTCTCCCGCCCTATCGCCGCGGGCCAGCATGCGCTGCAGGCGCTGACGCGCGCGGTGCAGCCGGGACATCACGGTTCCCTCCGGCGCGCCGATGACCTCGCTGATTTCCTTATAGGACAGCTCTTGGACATCGCGCAGGACGATCACTTCACGGAATTCGTCGGGCAATTGGGCCAAGGCCTCCCGGAGCCGCGCGCGAGTTTCCTTGCGATCCAGTTTGACCGCGGGATCGTCGGCGGCGATCCCCTCGCTGTGTTGTTCTTCGTCGAACGTGGTATCCGCAGACTCGAAGTGGCGGCGCTCGCGCCAGGTGCGCACGGTGTTGCGCACGATCGCGAGTAACCAGGCGCGCCCAGCTGCGGGCTCCGTGCCGCGAAACCCGCCGAAATACTTGAGCGCGCGCAGCGAGGCGTCCTGCACGATGTCCTGTGCGTCCTGAGTATTGCCCGTTAGATAGCGCGCCAGCGTGTACGCGGCGTCCAGATGCGGCAACACCATAGCCTCGAATCGTTCGAGCTCGCTCGACTCCAAGTAAACTCCTTCGAACTGAGACCTGGAAAGCCGTCCGATTATTCCCGGGAATAGCAACGCCATTTGGGATGTCATGGCTCCCGACGCTGCATGGCACTCATTTCATCAGGGAGATCACATGTACAGCATGGCGTTGCTAGCGCTTGCCGTTGCAAGGGCGGCCACTGAGCCGGCCCAGGTTGCTGTTCGCCTTTCGGAATGGAACGTCCAACTCTCGGAGCAAACGATCGCCGCGGGATCGGTGACCTTCGCGGTAAGAAATGCGGGGAGCATCCCCCACGCCTTTGAAATCGAAGGCCAGGGGATCGAGAAGGAGACGACAACGATTCAGCCCGGTGACAGCGCAACACTCACCGTGACGCTCAAACCGGGGACCTACGAAGTCTACTGTCCGGTTGGGAACGACTCGCACAAGAAGCTGGGCATGGTCGCGCAGCTGCGGGTCGGTGGCCCTGCAAGCGCACATGCTGTGACGTACGGCATGGCTGCGGGGGATGCACGGCCTGTCGCACGCGCGATTCGTGTCGCCGGCGGAGGACCCGTCATACAGATCCTGCCGGGGCCATTTCCCTTCCCCGACAGCGCCGCGCCGATTCTGCAGGCGTTCGGCGACGAGCGTGAAGGACTGGAATCACAGGTGAAGAATGGACCATACTCGAACAATGTGGCCCCGATCTCCGGGACGTTCACGTTTGACGCATGGGACCTCGGCGCGACGCGTGATTCGGTGGCGGGGGTCGCGGAGTTCACCGCGCAGGATGGCGCGCGGTGGAAGCTCGTGATGGATCGCGTGCAGACCAAGGACGTGCCCCATCACCCACGCTTTGGCGGCGTCATCCTTGGCCTGTACTATCACGGCGTGACCGGCGTGCACACGCCGCTCGTGCCCACGATCAATAGCGCCGTCGCGCTGTGGTCGGTCGGGCGTCTCTACCGGAACGGCGCGCTGATCACCGACAACGCGATGGTCCACGTCATGCTGCTGTCGCACACCCGGCGCGACGGCGACTTCGCCCTCGAGTGCTGGGATTGCTCACATAACCCGATCGACGAGCTGCAGCTACAGATTCTCCCCGGGCCGGGCGAGCCCAAGTTCGACGCGCCGGGCGGATTCCTGTTCGTCAACTGGGAGAAGTCGGCCTCGTCGACCCCACCACCGCCGGCGGAACCTTGACCAGCAGGCCAACCTCACGGGTGGGCTCAGCGAGAGCCCACCTTCATCCGCCGGCGGGGTTAGTCAGCCCATAGCCAGGCCCTTCCCCTCCCTGTTAGGCTTGTAGCTGGCGCGCGGGAATGCGCGCCCCAGGCTGGGAGCGGTTCGTCAGCCACGACGAATCGAGGCGTTACCCAATCGGCCCCCCAGCCGCGGCACCATAACAATGGGAGTCGTACTTCGATGGGCACCTCAACACAGACGACGACCGCGCGCGATCTCATCGCCGAGATCAACGAGCTCCGTACCGAGCGTCGCGCGGCCATTCTCGCGCACAACTACCAGCGCCCGGAGATCCAGGATCTGGCCGACGTCGTGGCCGATTCACTCCAGATGGCGCGCCGGGCGACCACGCTCGATGCCGCGGAGCTCGTGATTTGCGGCGTGCATTTCATGGCTGAAACGGCGGCGATCGCGAACCCCGACAAACGCATTCTGATCCCGGACCCCACCGCCGGCTGCTCCCTCGCGGCCACGATCCAGGCGGCCGACGTCCGCGCCTGGCGTGCCACTCATCCGGACGGCATGGTCGTGGCGTACGTAAACACGGCGGCCGAGGTCAAGGCCGAGGCCGACTACTGCTGTACATCCGGCAACGCGGTCGCCGTGATCAACGCGCTGCCACCCGGTATTCCGGTGCTGTTTCTCCCCGACTTTTTCCTCGGCAACTATCTCCGGAAGGTCACGGGTCGCCCGCTCGACGTCTGGATGGGGGAGTGCCACGTGCATGCGGGTCTCACCCGCGAAACGCTGGAGCAGCGCCGCAGCGAGTACCCCGATGCCGAGTTTCTCGTGCATCCGGAGTGCGGGTGTGTGACAAGCGCGATGTACTACGCGGAAACCGAAGGGGACGTCGCAGCGGGACGCACGCAGATTGTCTCGACTGAGCAGATGATGCGACGGGCAAGGTCCTCGCCGGCGCGCCGTTTCGTGGTCGCCACCGAGACCGGCGTCCTTCATCGCCTGCGGCGCGAGAATCCAGAGAAGCAATTCGTCGCCGCCCGCGAAGCGGCTGAATGCCGCTACATGAAGCAGATCACGCTCGAGAAGCTGCGGGACTCGCTGCGCGATGAAAAGTAC
>DASZNX010000254.1:0-16152 GCA_035551075.1 Gemmatimonadales bacterium
GTATGAGGCAGCGCTCCGCTCTCTTGGCGCGACGGTCGTCAGTGCGCCACCGGAACCCACGCTGCCGGACGCAGTCTTCGTCGAAGACACCGCGCTGGTGCTCGATGAGGTCGCCGTCATCGCGAGACCCGGTGCGCCCTCGCGGCGCGGGGAAACCGAATCGATTGCCACGGTTCTCGGTGCTTACCGGGCGCTGCTGCGGATTCAGGCGCCCGGTACACTCGATGGCGGCGATGTGCTGTGCGTGGGACGAACACTGTTCGTTGGCTCATCGTCCCGCACCAACGCCGCTGGCCAATCGCAGCTCGCCGCGCTCCTCGCGCAACGCGCCTACACGGTCATACCTGTCGCGGTCAGCGGCTGTCTTCACCTGAAGAGCGCTGTCACTCAGGTGGGGGAAGGTATGCTGCTGATCAACTCTCGCTTCGTACGGCCGGAGAGTTTCGGGTCCATGGAGATGATTGAGGTGGCGCCGGGTGAACCCGACGGTGCCAATGCTCTGTGGTTGCGGGAGTCGGTCATCTACCCAACACATTTTCCTAAAACGGCCGAGCGATTGGAGCGCGCGGGAGTGCGGGTCGTACCGGTTCCCAGCACCGAGCTCGCAAAGGCAGAAGGTGGCGTGACGTGCTGCAGTCTGGTGTTTGAGGCGTGAGGATTACTCTCGCTTTACCTCGTCCCACAACTTGTCGAGCTCTTCCAGCGACGCGCGGCCCATTTCCAGGCCGCGCTCCTCGGCGAGCTTTTCTACTTTCTCGAATCGCTTGGTGAATTTCGCGTTCGCGCGCTCGAGCGCCTGACCCGGTTCGATCGCGAGCTTGCGCGCGAGATTGACGGCGGCAAACAGCAAGTCACCCACTTCTGCTTCGATCTCCTCCCGACTCCCGCCGCGTCCGTACTCCCGCTCGACCTCATCGATCTCTTCCTTCACCTTCGCCAACGGTCCTGCCGCATCGGTCCAATCGAATCCGATACCCGCCGCGCGCTCCTGCAGCCGATATGCCATCAGTAACGGCGGCAGCGTCGGCGGCAGACCGGCGAGTGTGCCGCGTTTGCCGCCCGCGCGCGGCTCGCGGCGCTTCGTGAGCTCCCACCCGGCGTGATCGCCGCTGCTGCCACGACCCTCACCGAAGAGATGCGGATGCCGGCGCCACATCTTCTCTTCCAACGTGCGCGTGACGACCTCGGCGTTGAACTGCGACCGCTCTTCGCCGATCACGATCTGAAACGCGAGATGCAGGAGCAGATCGCCCAGCTCATCGCGCATGGCTTCGGGGTCGTCGGTCGCAATCGCTTGGTCGACCTCGAGCGCTTCTTCGACCAGGTAAGGGCGCAACGTCTGCGGCGTCTGGGCGCGGTCCCATGGGCAGCGCTGCCGCAGTTCGCGTACGAGTCCGAGGGCGCGTCCAAGCGCTGAATCGCCTTGCATTTAGCCTCCGGGCCGGGTATCATACCCGCGCAGTGAGCGTGTCAACGAGTCGCAGGGCCTGGGTGGAAGTGGACGTGGGTGCCCTCGTCGACAACGCCCGAACGGTAGCAAAGATAGCAGGCACACGGCTCCTCCCTGTCGTCAAGGCGAACGCGTATGGGGTTGGAGCCGTCACCGTCTCCAGGGCCCTCGAGCAGCTCGATCCATGGGGCTATGGCGTCGCGACGGTCGAAGAGGGGGCCGAGCTCCGCGCCGCCGGAATCACCCGTCCGGTTCTCGTGTTCATGCCGGCGCGCGCCCCCGCGTTCGACGACTACGACCGCTATCAGCTCACGCCGGCGCTGGGCGACGCCGGCAGCATCCTCGAATGGACGACGCGAGGCGACCGTCCCTTCCATGTCGAGATCGATACGGGCATGGGCCGGGCGGGAGTGCGCTGGGACGAAGTGGATGAGTTGGGCGAGGCGGTAGACACGCCGTCGTTCGAGGGATGCTACACGCATTTCCACTCGGCCGAGCGCGATGCCGGAACCCTCGATGAGCAGCTGGAGCGATTCCAAAAGGCGCTCGCGCATCTGCCGCGCCGCCCGAGGTTGCTGCACGTGGCCAACAGCGCGGCGGCGCTTCGGGGCAAGAAATTCGCGTTCGACATGGTCCGGCCCGGCATCTTCCTCTATGGTGGACTGGCCGCCGAAGGCCTCGAGCCGCCGAAGCCGGTCGTGAATATTCGGGCGCGCGTGATCAGCATGCGGCGGATCTGCAAGGGTGAAAGCGTGAGCTACAATGCGAGCTGGGTCGCGCCGCGAGACACGGTCGTCGCCACGCTGGGAATCGGTTATGCCGACGGGATCCGGCGCGACATCGGACTTGGCGGGAAAGCGCGCGTGCTGTTACGCGGGAAGCGGTGTCCCATCGTCGGCGTTGTACAAATGGACATGGCGCTCGTGGAAACGGGGACGGTGGAAGTGCAGGTAGGCGACATCGCGACGCTGGTCGGCGAAGAGGCCAAGCAGCGGATCACGCTCGGCGAATTCGCGGCATGGAGTGGTGAGCTCGCACATGAAGTGCTTACCGGGCTCGGAACACGGTTGCCGCGCGTGTACTCGTGACGAAACGCGCCGCGATCATCGTGCTCGACGGTCTCGGGATTGGTCCCGCTCCCGACACGGCGCAGTACGGTGACGCGGGATCAGACACACTCGGCAACGTCGCGCGGGCCGTTGGTGGGCTGACGCTGCCGAATCTGGAGAGACTGGGTCTCGGCAAATGCAGGGAGGGGTTTCTTATCCCCGGGTTTGCGGCGGATGTCAAACCGACCGCCGCGTACGGGATAGCGCAGCCGGCGTCCGCGGGGAAGGACAGCACGACCGGCCATTGGGAGATCTGCGGCGTTCTGCTCGAAAAGCCGTTCCGCACATATCCCAGGGGTTTTCCGATTTCGTTGCTCGATGAGTTTGCGCGTCGCACCGGTCGGGGATGGCTCGGCAACAAACCTGCGTCGGGGACGGCAATCATCGACGAGCTCGGCGCCGAGCACCAACGAACCGGCAAATGGATCGTCTATACGTCGGCTGATTCGGTCTTTCAGGTCGCGGCGCACGAAGCAACGGTCCCGCTCCCTGAGCTATACCAGGCGTGCATGATTGCGCGCGAAATTTTGATAGGTGACGACGCCGTCAGCCGCGTAATCGCGCGGCCGTTCGAGGGAACGCCGGGGGACTACCGTCGCACGGCACACCGCAAGGATTTTTCGATTCCCCCGGTCGGCACGACGCTGCTCGATCGCCTGGCGGACGCGAGAGTTGCGCGCGTGGGGATCGGCAAAGTGGACGACCTGTTCGCGGCCCGAAACATCAGCAGCGAACACACGCCGACGAATGGCGATGCGTATCGCCTCATCGAGCGGGCATTCGAGACACTGGAAACCGGATTCGTATTCGTGAACGTGATCGAGTTCGATCAGACGTGGGGGCATCGCAATGACGTGCGTGGGTTCCACGAGGGTCTGAAAGCATTGGACGCCTGGGTGCCGCGACTGCTCGACCGGTTGCGTCCTGACGACCTCGTGATGCTCACGGCGGATCATGGGAACGACCCCACGACGCCGTCGACCGATCATTCGCGCGAGGTCGTGCCCGTGCTCGTCCTCGGCCCCAAAGTGAAACCGCGGGCCCTGGGCATACGGCGCACGTTTGCGGATCTGGGTCAGACCATCGCCGAGTATTTCGGCGTGCCGCGCCTCGCGGCGGGGACGTCGTTCCTGCGGGAAGTGCTCGCGTGAGCGATCTCGTGGCACAGGCGCGCGCGGCGATGCACAACGCGTGGGCGCCCTACAGTAACTTTCACGTCGGCGCGGCCATCGAGGCCGCGGATGGCAAAGTGTACGTGGGCTGTAACGTCGAAAGCGCGTCCTACGGACTGACGATTTGCGCCGAGCGCATGGCGCTCGGCGCCGCGGTGGCCGGCGGCGCGCGCAAACTGAAGCGCGTGGTGGTCACGACCGAGGTCGATCCGCCGGCGGCGCCGTGTGGCGCGTGTCGCCAGCTGCTCGCGGAATTCGGACTCGATATGGACGTCGTTTCGGTGGGTCCAAACTCGGAGCGGCGCTGGAAGCTCGCCGCGCTGTTGCCCGACGCCTTTACGAAGGAGACGCTCGAGCGGTGATGCGGTACTTAGCCGGTTTATTGCTGGTGGTCGGTCCGATCGCGTGCACGGAAGTGCCGACGGCGCCGGGCGCCTGTCCGACGTTCTGCCCGAACGGCTCGATCGAGAGCACGGACACGATTCTCACGGACGTCATCGTGCGGGACTCATCGTACCGCGGCTACGTGCAACCGTATCAGGCGGAGGCGATGACCGCGACGGATATCCCGGGTGTTATCGACAGCCGGGCGTTCTTTGTCACGAACAAGATGTTCAGGACGGTCGTGTCGGGCCTGCCCGGCGACACGGTGCAGCGTCCCATCTCGATCGACTCCGTGCGGCTTCGCCTCACGATCATGCGGCGCGACACCGGGGCGACGAATCTGCGACTCCGGGTGTATTCGCTGCCCGTGACCTCGGATTCGAACTCTACGTTCCAAACGCTCGATCCCTACTTCACCAGCGCGCCGATCGATTCGTTCAACATTTCGGCTATTCTCGCCAAGGCGCCGATCACCGATACCGTCACCAAGCGAATGTGGGGCGATTCGATCTGGACCGACTCAGCGGGCCACACGATCACGGTTGCAGACTCCGGTCGGATTCTCCATCTGTACTGGCGTTTTGATACGTTGCAGGTGCCGCTCGTCGACGCGGACTCCAACGAAGTCGGCATGGGAATCCGCGTCGCCGCCGATTCGCTCGCCTCGGTCTCGATCACGGCATTGGGGTCGACGACGACGGACCATCCACAGCTGACGTGGTATTACCAGTTCACTGTTCGGGACACCGCTTCCGGTAAAGACTCGGTTCACATCGGCGCCCAAACGCTGGCGCCGCAGTTCAACAGCTTCGTCTTCAATCCACCGCTTCCACCGCTCGACTCGAATCTGGTCGTGGGCGGAGTCCCGTCGGCGCGCAGCCTGCTCCGGGTTGCTCTCCCGGCGTATCTGAAGGACAGCGTCGACATCGTGCGCGCTACCCTCATTCTCGTCCCGGTCGAGGCGGTCCGGGGAGCACCCGCCGATTCATTCCAGATTCGCTCGGTGGGAGTGCTGGCCGATGTCGGTGCGAAGTCGCCCAACACCGGAGTAACGACCGGCAAAGTGACCATTCACATGAATGCCCCCGACACGGTTCGCATGGAGTTGACCGATCTCGTGCGTAACTGGGTGACCGACACCACGCAAACCAGAGCATTCATGCTGGGTCAGGTGCCCGAAGCGGCTTCGTACACGCAGATGCGCTTCTATTCCTCGCGCACTCCCGCCTTCCGGCCGGGCCTGCACATCACGTACGTGAAGCGATACCCGTTCGGTAGACAATGACGCGCGCGGGGGGTCGGGGGATGGCTGGCGGCCGGGTCGGCGCAATCGCGGCATTGGCAATTGCCTTTCTGACCGCGATCCCGGCCGTTCGTCTGCGCGCACAGGATTCGCAGTTCGGGATCAATGGCCTTGGCACTCCCGGCAAGTGGGAGAGCGTGCGGGCGCGCTCGGCCGGTGGCGCATTTGCGCCCTTCGACCCGTTCTCGTCACTGACCGATGCGTCGCTGGTCGATGTGCGCAGGCTGACCGGTTCGATCACAGGCGCGATGTCGCGCCGCACGGTCCAGGCCAATGGGTCGGAGGCACCACTGCGCGGGACGCGCTTTCCGGTGTTTGTCGTTGCGGGTCCATTGAATCGGCGCATTGTGCTGGGCGCGGGATTCTCGACCTACCTCGACCGCACCTTCGGTATCGGGTTACATGACACGATCGATATCCGCGGCACGCCGGTCCCGATCACCGATCAAGTCACCAGCGACGGCGCGGTCACCGACCTCCGCGTGTCTCTCGCGGGTCGGCTGAATCGCTGGATCGCGATCGGCGGCGGATTCCACCTCCTGACGGGTTCGACGCGCGTCGTGGCGACGCGCACATTCGGGGATACGTCCTACCGCACGACGACATTCCGTGCGCAAGTGGCATATCGAGGCGAGGGGGCCTCGGTGAGCACGCTGCTCGATCTCACCCCCGCGCTGCGTGTGACAGGCTGGTACCGAGCTGACTCGAAGCTCGATGCGGATGTTCTCGGGAAAATGGTGGCGAGCAATGATCTGCCCAACTCGTACGGCGCCGGCGCGCAGTGGCGCCTCGCTAGCGAGCTCACCCTTGCAGGGACCGCGGCGTGGCGTGACTGGACCGCAAGCGCGCCCAACGGTCACAACACGTTCAACTGGTCATTGGGAACCGAGATTGGAGCGCCCGGATCGGGATTACGGCTGGGTGCGCGCGGCGGGCAGATGCCGTTCGGCGCGGGTGCTGCTGCGCCCACAGAGTTCGGTCTGTCCGCAGGTCTGGGAAAACAGTTTTCTGCGGGACGAGGCCGGATCGATTTCGGTATCGAGCACTTGGAGCGTAGCGGCACCGGCTTGAATGAGAGCGTGTGGACGTTCCTGCTCGGACTGACTGTCCGGCCGTGAGGGTTTACTTCCACACGTTCGGGTGCCGGGCAAATCAGTACGACACCGACGTGGTGCGCCAGCGCTTCACCGATGAGGGTGCCGTTGTCGTCGACGATCCCGCCCTCGCCGATCTCGCGGTCATCAATTCCTGCACCGTCACGAGCGAAAGCGAAGTCAAGCTGCGGCGCTTTGTGCGTCACGTCGCCAGGACTGGCCCCCCCGGCCCCCCCTCCGTCCAGACGATCGTGATGGGATGCGCCGCGGCATTGGACGACGGCTCGATCGCTGCATTGCCGTCCGTGCGCGCGGTTGTGGCGAATGCGGATCCGGTGTCGGTATTGGAGGCTGCGGGGCTGGGCCGCCTGACCCCGGGGCGCCGCCCCGTGGTTAGCAGCCGGTCACGAGCCCTGCTGAAAATCCAGGACGGCTGCGACGAGCACTGTACGTTCTGCGCGACGACCATCGCTCGCGGCAACAACCGTTCGCGGCCGGTCGAGGAGCTGGTCGACGAGGCGCGACAACTCGCCGAGCACCACGCCGAGATTGTGATCACCGGTGTGCACATCGGGACTTATGGACAAGACGTGCGTCCTGCGTCGTGCGTCGTCACACTCGGTGGCCTTCTCGACGCCCTGATCCAGGCCATCCCCCACGTTCGTTTCCGTCTCTCTTCGGTCGAAGCCACCGAGGTCGACGACACTCTCGCACATCTGCTCATCGAAGCGCCGCGCCATTTGGCGGCGCATTTGCATGCTCCGCTGCAGTCGGGCTCCAATCGCGTGCTCAAACGAATGGGGCGCCACTGGTACACGGCGGAATCGTATCGCGCTCGCATCGAGTGGCTGGCCGAGCGTTTGCCGGCGTTTGGGCTGGGCGCGGACATCATTGCCGGATTTCCCGGCGAAGCAGAGCAGGACCACGAAGCCACGCTTCGCCTCGTAAGCTCCTTGCCCTTTAGCTACTTGCATGTCTTTCCTTTTAGCGTCCGCCCCGACGCACCGGCCGCCAGAATGTCCGGTCAGGTGCCTGCCGATAGAATCCGAGCCCGTGCGCGACAGCTGCGCGAGCTCGGCGAGAGCAAGGCAGCCAGCTATCGGAGCCGCCGGCGGGGAGCATTGGCTGACGGAGTCGTATCGGGCCGTCTTGGGGGAAAGATCGAGGTCCTGACCGAGGACTACCTGACCGTCCACATCAATTCGGAGGACTGGACGGGGCAGAGTAGATTTGCTGTCGAGATCGACTGATGCCACGCATCTATATCGAGACCTACGGCTGCCAGATGAACGTCTCGGACTCCGAGTTGATGTACGGAGTCCTGGGCCGCGCGGGATACGTACGCACCGACGATCCTGCGGATGCCGATGTAATGCTGGTGAACACGTGCGCCGTCCGGGATCACGCCGAACAGCGTGTCCTCGGTCGCATGGGCGAGTTGAAGCGCTATAAACGTCCCGGCGACGTGCTCGGTGTGGTGGGCTGCATGGCGCAGCGGCTGGGCCCGCAGTTGCTCGAGCGCGTGCCGCAGGTCGATCTGGTGATCGGCCCCGACGGCTATCGGGGACTCCCGGAGCTGATCGCGCGCGCGCGCGATGGCGAACGCGCTGCCGACGTCGCCTTCAAGAGCTGGGAGCACTACGAGGACGTCCCACCGGTGCGCGGCAACCCGGTCTCGGCGTTCGTGACCGTGCAGCGTGGCTGCGATTATCGGTGCACGTTCTGCGTCGTTCCGATGACGCGCGGGCCGGAGCGCAGCCGCAAGTTGGCTGACGTGGTCGGTGAGGTCACCAACCTCGCCGTGCAGGGCACCACGGAGGTCACGCTGCTGGGGCAGACGGTCAACAGCTATCACGATGGCGAACACGATTTCGCGGCGTTGCTGCGCGCGGTTGGAGCGGTCGAGGGCATTCGCCGCGTTCGATTTACGTCGCCCTATCCGACGGACTTCACGGCTGCCGTTCTCGCCGCCATGGCGGAGACGCCGGCGGTGTGCGAGCACGTCCACCTGCCGGTCCAGAGCGGCAGCTCACGCACCCTCAAGCGAATGCTGCGCCGCTACGATCGCGGGCGTTATCTCCAGGTGGTCGCCGCACTGCGCGAGGCGGTGCCCGGTATCGCTCTGTCCACCGACATCATCGTCGGATTTCCCGGCGAGACCGAAGCCGATTTCGAGGAGACGCTGTCGCTGGTGGACGAAATCGGGTTCGACGACGCATACACCTTCAAGTACTCCGTGCGCGATGGCACGCCCGCGGTGCGGATCAAGGACCACGTTTCGGAAGAGATCAAGACGGAACGGATCGGCCGGCTCATCGAGGTGGTGCGGCGCGTGGCGAAGCAGAAGAACATCAGTTTGGTCGGCACGACGCACGAGGTGCTGGTCGAAGGTCCAGCCAAGCGAGGGAGTTTGCTGCAGAGCAGGACGCGCACGAACAAGATCGCGCTGGTCGAAGGACCGGCCGAGTGGGTTGGCACGTATCGGCGCGTGCGCTTCACCGGTACGACCGGATCGACGTTCACAGCGGTCGCAGCCGTCCCCTCGCTCCGCATGGCGGAGACCGGGACAGGGGGTGAGACCTGGGCGTAACCAACGTGACCGCCGAGGTCGTGCAGCGCGAGTATCAGAGCCTGCGCCGGAACTTTCCCAAATTCTGCGGTTGCGACACCTGTCGTGGCGATGTGATGGTGTACACGCTCAACCGCCTCTCGGCGCATTACGTCTCGACGCGCCAGGGCGAAATTCTCACCGAGCTGTCGCTCGAAAGCGCGGGAGAAAAAGCGAAGCTCGACGTGGTTCTGCTCGAAGCCTTCCACAAGATCGCGCTCGCGCCGCGCTGCGGAGCCAAGCCCACGCAGCTGTAGCCTGAGGCGGCCACCTGCGGCCGCCCATTCTCTACCTCACTGTCGTCTTCGCCGCCGGGCTTGCAACGGCGTTGAACGGCGTTGATCTGCGTGTGACGGCGTTGCTGGTGCTGTGTGGCACCGCGCTGCTCTTCCGGAGGGCACCGCTCGGAAGCGCGCTTGGCGTCATGCTGGTCGCCGGCAGCCTGTGGGGTGCGGCCGCGTTGCGCGAACGGGACAGTAGCTGCGCGGGCCAGTGGTCGCGACCCGTGCAGAGTCCCTTAACGCCGGGCTGGCAGCCCGGAGTTAGCCGCGCCGCAACCGTCCAGCTCACCGACCCGGTGACCGAAAAGGGCGGGCTCACCGAGGGCGCCGTACGCATGGGGCTCTGCAGCGGCTCACTCACCATCCGCTGGCCTGAAGGCAATGCCGCGCGCGGCGGGACGACCTGGGTCGTCGCTGGACGGTTTTTCGCGGATGCACGCGGCGGCGTGCTCGTGGCGCGGCGCCTGCGGCAACTGGACGCCGAACCGCGTGGTCGCGGCGCGCTGCGGGATCGGATCACGGCGCGCAGCCGCCGGTTGTTCGGCAGCCGGGCGCCGCTCGTCGATGCACTCGTGATCGCGCGCCGCACCGACCTCGATGCCGAGCTGCGCGAGCGTTACGCGCGCTCCGGTCTCGCCCATCTGCTGTCGATCTCGGGCCTTCACGTGGCGTTCTTCGCGGTATGGCTGAACGTGGTGCTCGTGCGCCTGCGCTTCAACCGCCGCGCGCGGTTCATCGCCGGCACGATTGTCATGCTTGCCTATGTGTGGCTGCTGGGATTTCCCGCGCCCGCCACGCGCTCCGCGGCGATGCTGGTGCTGCTCGACATCGCGAAGCTGCGGCAGCGCGTCATCGCTCCACGCGGGTTGGTGGCGCTCGCCGCGCTCTGCGTCATGCTTGGCGATCCATGGTCGGTGCAGTCGATCGGGGCCTGGCTTTCGGTCGCCGCGGTGGCGGCCGTGATCTGGGCGGGCCGCGCCACCGAACGGTATCCCAAAGTCGTGCGCCTGATCGCGCCGGCGGCTGCCGCGACTCTGCTCACGGCGCCGATTACGGCGTATGCCTTCGGGACCGTGGCGCCGATCGGTGTGGTCGCAAACCTGGTCGCGATTCCGCTCGCCGGACTCGCAGTCCCGGGACTCATGGCCGCGTTGCTGTTCTCTTCCAGCTGGCTGGCTGCCGGCTCCGGGCTGTGTCTCGCGCTCCTCGATCTCGCGGCGCAGACCGCGGCGGCACTGCCCGGTGGGCACTTCATCATGATCGCCGGCGTGCGGTCGGCTGCGCTGTGGCTGGGCGTTCTTGTGCTTGCCTGGTGGCTGTGGAACTCGCCCCGGCACCGGTGGACCATCGCGGCGCGGATCGCATTCGTGGGCCTCCTCGTTTCATGGACCACGCTCTTCCACGCCTTTACACGCCTTTCTGACTGTCGCTGTCTTACCGTAAGTTTCCTGGACGTCGGCCAGGGTGATGCGATCGCGCTCCGCACTCCCGCGGGCCGGTGGCTGCTGATCGACGGTGGGCCGCGAGGTCCGACGGGCGATGCCGGCCGGCGCGTTGTCGTGCCGTTTTTGCGAAGTCACGGTGCGACTCAGCTTGCGGGCGTCGTGGCCACACATGCGCACCTGGACCACTTCGGCGGCCTGCCGGCGGTGCTGGATGCGTTCGATCCAGCATACGTGCTGGAGCCCGGCGAACCGGTGCCGGATGCCGGCTACATCGGCTTTTTGAGTGCGGTGGAGCGCGACGGGGCAGACTGGCGGCCGGCGCGCCGCGGCGATCGGCTGGAGCTGGACGGTGTCACCATCGACGTGCTGAGTCCGGACTCCGCGTGGGCGGTGAGCCAGACGGACATCAATGAACAGTCGGTCGTCCTGCTCGTGAGCTATGGTTCGACGCGGCTCTTGCTCGCCGGAGACGCAGGGATGCCAACGGAGGCGCACATCGCGGGACGCGTCGGCCATGTGACGCTGCTGAAAGTCGGCCATCACGGCTCGCGTGGGGCGACCTCGGACCGCTGGCTGAATGAGCTGCAACCGGAAGATGCGGTGATCAGCGTGGGAGCGAAGAACCGCTACGGTCATCCGGCGCGCGAGACACTCGAGCGTCTCCAGGCGCACGGCGTCACCGTGTTTCGGACGGATGAAGACGGCACGATCACCTTTTCGGCGACGAGCAATGGCACGCGCGCAATCACCGACGTCCGTCATCACGATTGAGCGGTACATCATGGAGCAGGAGCGGCTCCACCCGGAGGCCACGGGCGAGCTCTCCAATCTCCTCTACGATCTCTGTCTCGCCGCCAAGATCATCTCCCGCCAGGTCCGTCGCGCCGGCCTGACCGACATCCTCGGCGAATTCGGCGCGATCAACGTGCAGGGCGAGCTGCAGCAGAAGCTGGATGTCTTCGCCCACGACACGGTGCGTCACAGCGTCGAGCATACGGGACGCGTCTGTGTCGTGGCGTCGGAAGAAGAAGAGGAGCCGATCCCGGTGAAAATCCGGGATGACCGGCGGAGCGGGAAATACGTGTTGCTGTACGATCCGCTCGACGGCTCGAGCAACATCGACGTCAATGTGTCGATCGGAACGATCTTCTCGATTCACCGGCGCCTCAGCACGGACCGCGGGCCCGGCTCGCTGAAGGATTGCCTGCAGAAAGGCCGCGACCAGGTGGCGGCGGGCTATATCCTCTACGGTTCGAGCACCATGCTCGTGTACACGACGGGGCAGGGCGTCCACGGCTTTACGCTCGATCCCACGATCGGCGAGTTCCTGCTGTCGCATCCCGACATTCGCTCGCCCGACGTCGGCAAGTACTACAGCGTGAACGAGAGCCACTGGAACAAGTGGGCGCCGGGGATCCAGCGTGTCGTGGGCGCGTTCAAGAATGGCGACGGTGGACGCGTCGAAGCGAAGAACGCGCGCTACATCGGCTCGCTGGTCGCGGACATCCATCGCAATCTGATGTCGGGTGGCGTCTTCCTCTATCCCGCGGATACGGCAGCACCGCAGGGCAAGCTGCGGCTGCTGTACGAAGCGGCGCCGCTCGCGTTCGTCGTCGAGCAGGCGGGCGGTGCGGCGAGCGACGGCACCCGCGATATCCTCGACATCACGCCCACGACGCTCCACCAGCGCACTCCGCTGATCATCGGCTCCAAGCGAGACGTCGCGTTCGCCCAATCGCTGCTCACCGAGCTCAGCAGAGAGAGGGGGCGAACTCCTGGCTGAGGCAACATCGGGCGGCGATCTCCCCCTCTCCGCTCGCGATCTCGGCAATCCCGGAGAGTGGCCGTTCACGCGCGGCATCTATCCCACGATGTACCGCGGCAGGCTGTGGACCATGCGCCAGTACGCGGGCTTCGGAACGGCCGAGGAAACCAATGCGCGATTTCACCATCTGCTCGAGGCCGGTCAAACGGGCCTGTCGGTGGCGTTCGATCTCCCGACGCAGATGGGTTACGACTCCGATCAACCGATCGCGGAAGGCGAAGTGGGGCGAGCCGGCGTGGCGATCGACAGCGTCGACGACCTGGAGCGGCTGTTCCATCGCATCCCGCTCGACAAGGTCTCGACGTCGATGACGATCAACGCCACGGCGGCGATCCTGCTCGCGATGTACATCGTCGTTGGCGAGGAGCAGGGCGTTCCGCTCACCAAGCTGCAGGGGACACTCCAGAACGACATTCTGAAGGAATACATCGCGCGTGGGACGTACATCTATCCGCCCGCGCCGTCGCTTCGGCTCGTCACCGACATCATTCGATTCACGTCGGCCGCGAAGATGAGCTTCAATCCCATCTCCATTTCCGGTTATCACATGCGTGAGGCGGGCGCGACCGCCGTGCAGGAGGTCGGCTTCACGTTTGCCAACGGACTGGAATACGTGCGCCGTGCGTCGTCCGCCGGAGTTTCGGTCGACGAGCTGGGCCCCAGGCTGTCTTTCTTCTTCGCCGCGTATACGGACTTGTTCGAGGAGATCGCCAAATTTCGCGCCGCCCGCCGGCTCTGGGCCCGGCTGATGAAAGAGAAGTTCCACGCGAATGACGCCGCGGCCCGGCTGCGCTTTCACACGCAGACCGGGGGTGCGACCCTGACCGCCCAGCAACCGCTCAACAATGTCGTCCGCGTCGCGATCCAGGCGATGGCCGCCGTGCTGGGCGGTACCCAATCGCTCCACACGAATTCCTACGATGAAGCACTGGCGCTTCCGACCGAGCTCAGCGCGACACTGGCCTTGCGCACCCAACAGCTGCTCGCGCACGAGACGGGTGTTCCGGAGGTGGTCGACCCGCTGGGCGGCAGCTGGCACGTGGAGGCGCTGACCGACAAGATCGAGTCCGAGGCGCGGCGGTTGGTGGAGGGAGTGGAGGAGAGTGGCGGCGCCGTCAAGGCGATCGAGCGCGGCTACTTCCAGCAGGCGATCGCGCACAGCGCGTACGAGCAGCAGCGCGAGATCGAGGCAGGGAAACGAGTCGTCGTCGGAGTGAACGAATACGTCACGGGCGACCCCGTGCCGCCCATTCCCGCGCCCGATTACTCGAAACTCGCCGAACAGCAACGCCGGCGCCTGGCGGAGCTGCGCGGCAAACGGGACGCGGGGAATGTGAAACGGACACTTGGCGCTCTCGAGGCGGCGGCTCGCGAGCCTGATGCGCCGCTCATGGAACAGATCCTCGCAGCGGTCCGTGCCCGGGCGACCCTCGGCGAAATCAGCGATGTGCTGCGCGGAGTATGGGGCCTCTATGATGCGCGCTAGCGCGACGCTGCCCGCGTTCACGCTGATTCTCGTGCCGAGCCTGGTGCTGGGACAAAGTCGCGACACTGCGATGATCAATCGCTATGTGCAGGCCGAAATGCAGCGCCAACAGATCCCCGGTGTGTCACTCGCGGTGCTCACGGGCGACCGCGTGCTCATGGCGCGCGGCTACGGCTTCGCGAATGTCGAGCTCAAGGTTCCGGCGTCCGATAGCACGATTTATCAATCCGGATCGGTGGGCAAGCAGTTCACGGCGGCCCTCGTCGAGATGCTCGTCGGCCAGCAGAAGCTGCGACTCGACGACCCGATCGTGCGCTGGTTTCCGGAAGGCGCATCGGTGTGGCAGGGGATCACCGTGCGGCATCTGCTGACGCACACATCCGGCATCGCGGAGTACACGGACTCGACGTTCAACTATCGGAAGGACTACACCGAGGACGAGCTCGTGAAGTTCGCGGCGTCGCGGCCGCTCGACTTCCGCCCCGGCGAGCGCTGGAGCTACAGCAACACGGGTTACCTCTTGCTCGGCGCCCTGATCCATCGCGTCAGCGGCCGTTTCTATGGTGGCCTGTTGCGTGACTCGATATTCAAGCCGCTCGGCATGAATGATTCGCGCATCATTTCGGAAGCGGACATCGTGCCGAATCGCGCGGACGGATATGTGCTCGATGACGGTGTGCTGAAAAACCAGGAGTGGGTGGCCCCGTCACTCAACACGACGGCCGACGGTGCCCTGTATCTCACCGTGCGTGACCTCGTCAAATGGGCGGTCGCCTTGAATCACAAGCGGGTGCCGAGTGCGGCGGCGCTCGACACGGCGTGGACGCCGGTGCGTCTCAATGACGGCGCGACGTATCCGTACGGATTCGGCTGGGGCATTTTCAATCAGCGCGGTCATCTGCGCATCGCGCATACGGGGAGCTGGCAGGGCTTCAAGACGGTCATCGCCCGCTACCCGGACTCGGGCGGGGGTCTCACCGTGATCGTGCTGGCGAACCTGGCGCAGGCGCAAGTCGGCGCGATCGCGTATGGGATCGCCGGCATTCTCGACGCCGCACTCGCCGCGCCGCACCTCGCGACCTGGTCCGGACCGCAGCCACCCGCCGCGATCCCGGCGCTGCTGCGCGACATCCTCGCGAATCCCGACAGCGCGCGGATCACGTCGCGCTTTCGCCGCTTTCTCAGTTCGGATCTGAATGATTGGTACAAGACACTCGTCGCGCCGGCGCGACAGTGGACGCTTGCGGGTTGTGATGCCGTCGGCAGCCGGCACATCGCCTATTTGGGGACTGACGTCGCGTACATCTGTCATGCCCGCGCCGCGCGGCCGAGCGGTGGCGGGACCGTGGTGTCGGTGTTGTATTCCGCCGACTGGCGTGCCGCGGGGATCGAAGGCTACGCCTACTGAGGCTCTATGCTTGCGGTCGACCGGCTCTTTGGCGCGTTCGGGAAGCGCCGGGAGGAGAGTCCTCGATAAAGGGAGGAGACCACATGCTTGTGTTGCTGCTCGGTATCGCCGCTTCTTTACAGCAAACCCAAACCGGCTTTCTCGATCGCAGTATCACGGTGGGCGGCCGCGCCTACCATTACCAGGTGTACGTGCCGGGCGATTATGCATCCAAGCCAAGCTGGCCAACGATTCTGTTCCTTCACGGCGCCGGCGAGCGTGGGACCGACGGACTGCTGCAGACCAATGTCGGTCTTGGCGCCGCGATCAGACAAAATGCCTCGCACTATCCCGCGATTGTTGTTTTCCCCCAGGTGCCGCCGGATTCGCAATGGGTCGGCATGCCGGCCGACATGGCCGTTGCGGCCCTGCAACAGACCATGAAGGAATTCCACGTCGACCCGAGTCGCGTGTACCTCACCGGCCTCTCGATGGGCGGTCATGGCACCTGGTACGTGGCGTACCGGCATCCCGAGCTCTTCGCCGCGGTCGTCCCGATCTGCGGCTGGGTCCGCGACTTCCCGCAATTCAAGGGCTCGGTACCCGTC
>DASZNX010000255.1:0-11416 GCA_035551075.1 Gemmatimonadales bacterium
CATCATCCGAGGGCTCCGGCGCCGGAATCTGGGTGAGACGAGCCGAATGCTCGACCGATGGGGTTACCGTGACCGCTAGCAAGCAGCCGGCGCGTCAGGCCATGCGTTCGCGCGTCTCACCAACCGCTGGCCGGCCGGACAAGGAGCTGGGCGAATTCGGGTTGGCGCCCGCGTACACGCCGATGCCGAGGCGGTTCACCATCTCGCCTCCCAGCCATGCCGTCACGCCGGCCACCGCGAATCCGACGAACGAGAACACATACGCCGCCGCTGCAGGGGCGGTCGGGCTCGGACGGCGCAGCAACCAGCTGATGGCGAACAGCAGTACTACGATGACGTTACCGATCCCATGTATGGCGCCAATTCGCTTGGCGCGCGTCCCGGATGGGACGCCGAGCCAATCAATGAACCCAAACGGCGCCGAGAGTAGGCCGCCAATTACGCCGGCCGCGATGATCCAGTACGACACCTGGGCCCACCCCAACCCGCCGCCGAGCAGGTGGACAATGTCGAAAATGATGGCCGTGACCAGCAGGCCGAGTGGCAACACGATCAACATCTGATGAACGGGATGACCTAGCAGCTTCGCCTTCGCTTCCATGGGTAGACCTCAGTCGAGTTCTGTCTCAGAGGTAAGAGCGGAGGCGACCCCAATACAATCAGTCGGTAGGTTAGTCTCCGACCTGCGGAGACTCGCCCGAATGGATTAAGCCATGGGGCCAAGTATGGGAAGCATCCGGTTTGCTTTGCCAAGTATTTGCTGTGATAACTAGACGAGTCAGTAATTTCGGTCTATTCTGAGGCATGACGACTTGGCTCGACCGACTCCTCGGAGAAACGCAGGTCCGGTTACTCGGCCTGCTGCGGCGCTCGCGGCAGACAATCACCGGTCTCGCTGAAGCACTCGGCCTCACCGACAATGCCGTCCGCATGCACATCGCCGCCCTGCACCGCGACGGCATCGTCGAGCAGGTGGGCACCCAGCGCGACACCGGCGGCAAGCCGGCGCGACTCTACGGGCTGACGCGCGACGGCGAGGAGCTCTTTCCCAAAGCCTACGCGCTCGTCTTGAGCAAACTGGTGGAAGAAATCGTGCGCACCGAAGGGCAGGAGCGCGCGATCGCGCTGCTTCGCAGCGTCGGCGCGCAAGCCGCCGCGGGAGCCAGGCGCGGAGACAATCCCAAACAGCGGATGGAAGCCGCCGCCGAAGTCTTTCGGCGTTTGGGGACTGAGACCGAGATCGTGCGCACTTCCGACGGTTGGCGGCTGCAGGCGATTGGCTGCCCGCTTTCAGCGGTCACCGCAGGCCACGCCGAAGTATGCGAGCTGGGGAAGGCCCTGGTCGAAGAAGTCGTTGGAGAGACGGTGACGGAGTGCTGTCAGCGTGGTGATCACCCGCGCTGCGCGTTCGAGCTCGCCCGAAGCGCCTAGCGCGTTGAGCCGTTCACCGTCACGGTGATGTGCCGCCATTTCCCCTGGCGGAATCGCAGCACACTGAGCGCGCACCGCGTCATGTGGCCCGCCAGAATCGCCAACCAGATGTCGATGGGATCGAGCGTCCCCGTCTCACGGATCATCAGGCATATGCCGAGCGGCACGAAAACCTGTGAGATGAGCGAGATGTAGAGTGGGCTCCGTGTATCGCCGGTCCCCTGTAACCCGCCGGTGTACGACAACGCAACCGTGATGAAGAGACCCGAGATGCTCAGGACGCGCAGCAGCTGCACGCCGATATCGACCACCACGGGATCATGCATGCCGAAGACGGCGAGCAGTTGCCGCGGGAAGAAGAGAAAGAACAGTCCGACGAACGCCGCCACCGACAAGCCATACCGCGCTGCGATGTGAACAGCCTGCTCGGCGCGATCGGGATGTCCGGCGCCGAGATTCTGGCCTGCCACGGCGGCCGCGGACCCCATCAGCCCGACCGATGTCCAGGTGATCAACGAAAACAATTCTGTATAGGAAACGGCGTACGCGCCCTGCGCGGCCGCGCTCTGCGCGAGTGAGCCGATGAACGACAGCATCAGCACGCCGCCGATGTTCATCGCGACTCCCTGAATCCCCGTCGGGAGTCCGAAGCGGAACAGCTCCTTGATGATTCCCCAGTCCGGACCGAAGCCTCGCCCGCGCGGGAACGCGACGACCCAGCCACCGGTCGACAGTTTCCACAGCGCGTACAGCGCCACAAGTCCGCCGGTGATGCACGTGCCCATCGCCGAGCCTCTCGTCCCGAACGCCGGAATTGGTCCAAAGCCGCGAATCAGAATCACGTTCAAGACGAGATTGGTGACTGTCATCACGACGCCGAGGATCATCGGAGTGCGCGCATCGCCGGCGGAGCGAAGCGCGCCACTGATCATGAAGAAGACGAGCATGCCGCTCGAAAAACCAAACATGATGCGGAGGTACGGCTGTGCCTGCGCCTGCACCATCGGCGCGGCGTTCACGAGGTTCAGGAGCAACGGCGTCACGAAATATCCCAGCGGCGCCATGATCCCGACCGAAATGCCGATTGCCGTCAGAAACGCCTGATACACGACGCGGTCGACCGTCTCGGCCTCACCCGCGCCCGCAAACCTGGCCACCAAGACGCTCATTCCGGTGAAGAGCGATGAGATGAAGGCAATGACGACCAGGAAGATCTGCCAGCTCACCCCGATAGCCGCGTTGGCGCGATAGCCGACGAGATTTCCGACGAGGATGTGATCGACGATGCCCTGCGCGCCGCTCACGACGTTGGCGAACATCGTGGGCCAGGCAATTTTCCACACCGCCGCGCGTAACGGCCCCTCGACGATCGAGCGATCGTAGCGCGATTTCGTCGCGGGCGGGGCCGCCGTGTCGGTCATTTAGCTGACCGGTACGACCGCGGGACGCCGTCGCGCAAGCAGCGCATCGAGGCTCCAGGGACCTGCGCCCGCAGCGGACATGTACAGGAAGACGAAGCAGTAAATCACGGCCGTCTGGCCCATGTTCAGGACCGGCCAGGCCCAATGTCCCTGGCTCGCGTGGCCGATGAAGTACGCGGCTGCCATTTCGCCGGACAGGATGAACGCGACAGGCCGCGTGAATAGGCCGAGGAGGTAGAGCGTGCCGCCGACGACTTCGATGACGCCCGCAATCCACGGCAGCGAGCCCACGGGCGCGGTCGTGCCTCCCGGCATGATCGCGGCCGGAAACGCGAACAGCTTGGCCGAGCCAACCTGGAAGTACAAATACGCGTGGACGATGCGCAGCAGACTCAACAGCTCAGGGGCCCACTCCTTTTTCACAAAGCCTCCATTTTCTTGAGCAAGAGATCACGTTCGCGGACGTTCTGTGTCAGCTCGGCGGCTCGCTTCAGCTCGGCGCGCGCTTCCTCCAAACGGCCCAATTTCGCCAGAAGATCCCCGCGCACGCTCGGCAGCAGATGATAATCGGCGAGCGCCGGGTCGGCTCGCAACGCATCGACGACTTCGAGACCCGCCGCGGGACCAAACGCCATACTCAGGGCAACGGCGCGATTCAGCTCGACGACGGGGGAAGGCATCAGCTGCGCCAGCGCGTCATACAGCGCGACGATGCGAGTCCAATCGGTCTCGTCGGCAGCGCGCGCGCGGGCGTGACAGGCGGCAATCGCCGCCTGCAACGCGTACGGCCCGTATCCCCCGCCCAGCGCTTCCGCGCGCTCCAGCGCGGCCAATCCGCGGCTGATCAGCAGATAGTCCCAGCGGCCGCGGTCTTGTTGCAAGAGGAGGATCGGCTCGCCGCCGGGTCCCACGCGGGCCCGAAAGCGCGACGCCTGAATCTCCATCAACGCAACCAGGCCGTGGACCTCGGCCTCATCCGGCGCGAGCTCGGCCAGGATGCGTCCCAGCCGCAACGCGTCCTCACACAACGCGGGGCGGACCCAGTCGTCCCCCGCGGTCGCCGAGTAGCCTTCGTTGAAAATGAGATAGATCACCTCGAGCACCGAGCCGAGACGCGGCGCCAGGTCACTTGGCGCCGGGACTTCGAACGGGACGCGCGCCGCGGCGAGGGTGCGCTTGGCGCGCACGATGCGTTGTTGAATCGTCGTCTTCGGCTGGAGAAACGCGCGCGCGATCTCATCCGTGGTCAGGCCGCCCAGCAGGCGCAGCGTCAGCGCCACGCGCGCCTCGGTCGTGAGTACCGGGTGGCAGGTCGTGAAAATCAATCGCAGCAGGTCGTCGCCCACGTGATCGTCGATTGCCTCGGCAAGATCCGCTTCGGGACTTACCTGACGGGATTCCAGCTCACGTCCCAGATGCTCGTGCTTTTTGTCCAGCATTTTGCGCCGGCGCAGTTGATCGATCGCGCGACGCTTGGCCGTCGTCATCAACCACGCGCCCGGATTGTCGGGCACGCCGGAGACCGGCCACTGCTCGAGCGCCGCGACGAGCGCGTCCTGGGCCAGGTCCTCGGCGAGCCCGATGTCGCCGACCATGCGCGCGAGACCGGCGATGAGTCTGGCGGATTCGATCCGCCAGACTGCATCGATCGCGTCAGCGACGCGCGTCGGGCGGGGGGCCAGGAGGACCGTCCATCATCTGCCGTACTTCCACTTCCAGTTCCTGGTCCCAGAGGCCGATGTGCGCCTCGAGGAAACGGCGCGTCCATTCGAGCGCCACCTTCTTGGAGGGCACATCGTAAATCGCGAACCCCCCGAACACTTCTTTCGCTTCGGTGAACGGGCCATCGGTGAACGTGATCTTTCCGTTCGCGAGCCGGGCGCGAGCCCCGAGCGCCGTCGGCGCGAGCCCGCCCATCGTGACCATCACGCCCTCCCCGGTCGCTTCCTCGCCCAGCTTCATGATTTTCTCAATGAGCGCCGGCGGCGGCTGCTTGCCGGTCTCACGAGTCTTCACGATCGTCATGAATCGCATCGCTTATTGCCTCGCGCGTTGTTTGTTCTGTTCGATTTGTGTGCGCTGCCGTGCTTCCTGCTGGCGCAGCTCGGGTGTGAATTCGTCGCCGAAATCCGCTGCCTCAAAAATCTGGCGGATCTCGACCTCTTCACCGTTCGTGAACGGAATGCGCTTCGCCCATTCGAGCGCCTCGGCACGCGACTTCACCTGCCAGATCCAGAATCCGGCGACCAGCTCCTTGGCTTCGGTGAACGGGCCGTCGCGCACGGTCCGCTTGGTTCCGGAGTATGAGATCCGAGCACCTTTCGAGGACGGCTGCAGACCCTCACCAGCCAACATGATTCCTGCCTTCACCAACTCGTCATTGAACTTTCCCATCTCCGCCAGCTCCTGCCGCTTCGGCATTGCACCGGCTTCATATTCTTTGTTGCCTTTTACCATCACGAGGAACCGCATGGTCGTCTCACTTTCATTGGGGTTCACCTGAGCGACGAACGATCCATCGAGAAATCGACATCGAGTAACCCTATTGTTCTAGGCCCACTTAAGGGGTAGACTCGGGCACGACCTTTGCAATTCAGGGGAAACCGGTATGTGCCGAAACATCAAAACGCTGGCCAACTTCGACCCGCCGGCGACCGACGATGAAATCCGCGCGTCCGCGCTGCAGTTCGTGCGCAAGCTGAGCGGCACGACGCAGCCTTCGCACGCGAATGAGGCGGTATTCAATGCCGCCGTCGATGACGTGACACTGATCGCACGACGGTTGATCGGATCGCTGACGACGAAGGCACCACCCCGGAACCGCGAGGTCGAAGCGCGTAAGGCACGCGAGCGCGCTGCGAAACGCTTTGGTTGATTGCTGATGCATCACGCATTGAGCCGACTGGATCGATTGCTGCTGGAATGGCTGCACCAACACTCAACACCCGCCGGTGTTACGCTTTTCCTTTTCATCAGCCGCCTGGGAGCACCCGAAGCCCTGATCGCGATCGGCATCATCGGCGCGATGCTACTGGTCGCGAGGCGCGAATGGATCGTTCTCGGCGGATGGAGCGCGGCCTTCGCCGGCACCGCGTTGATCGACCATTGGTTGAAGTTGGCCGTTCATCGACCACGACCGATTTACGCAACGACCTTCCTCCACAACCCCACTTGGAGCTTCCCCAGCGGTCACGCCATGTGGGCGGTGGTCGGTTACGGGATGCTCACCTACGTTATTGTTCTGCTCCGTCGGCCCAGTCGGCAGGCGCGAAACCTCATCGTTGCCGCTGCCACACTCCTTGTGCTCGCTATCGGCGCGAGCCGACTCTACCTGGGTGTGCACTACTTCACTGACGTCGCGGGCGGCTATTTGGCGGGCCTCATTTGGCTGGCCACGTGTATCCTGGCCGTCGAGCTCGCCCGCCGCTGGCAGCCGCTGCCCCAACTCCACCCAAAGAGCTAACGCCAACAGCGACTAGTTCCATCCCCGCCGGTCGCCTAAACTGGCAAGCACAAACTGCGGGCGTCGGTGCGGATGGCGACTCACGACATTGTTACGATCGGCGCCTCTGCCGGTGGCATCGAAACGCTCAGGCGCCTCCTGTCGATGCTCCCGGCCGATCTCCCCGCGGCAATCATGGTGGTTCAGCACCTCCATCCACACACTCCGTCAAGTCTGGATCAAATTCTGGCGCGGGCCGGCACGTTACCGGTACAGTTTGCGCAGGATCACCAGCGGATCGAGCCCGGACACGTCTACCTAGCGCCTCCCGATAACCACCTGCTGGTTGAGCCCGCCCGGCTGCGTGTCGTACGCGGCCCCCGCGAGAACCGCCATCGTCCGGCAGTCGATCCGCTGTTTCGATCCGCCGCGTGGGCATACGGTCCACGCGTCGTCGGGATCGTCCTGTCGGGCACCCTCGACGACGGAGCCTCAGGACTTTGGGCCGTGCGCTCGTGCGGCGGGACTACGATCGTACAGGATCCCGCCGACGCGCTGCACGCGGAAATGCCAACCAGCGCGCTGATGACACTGAACGTCGATCACTGTCTCCCACTTGGGGAGATTGCCGTGTTGCTTCCCAAGTTGGCGCGCCAGGAGGTCAACGGGCGACGCCCCGTCACACCCCCGGAAGCCCTGGGATTGGAGGTGGCCGTGGCCACGAGAGAGCACGACACCGACGTCGAAGACATGCGCAAACTGGGGAAACCCGCCGGCTTTACCTGCCCCACATGTAAGGGGAGCCTCTGGGAGTTGAACGAGGGCGAGCTGTCTGTCTTTCGGTGTCACATCGGGCATGCGTTCGCGCCGGACAGCCTCCAAGCCGCCCAAGCCGAGGAAGTCGAGGTCGCGCTGGAATCGGCGCTCCGGGCGTTGGAAGAACAGGGTGCGGCGGCTCGCCGGCTGGGAGATCGACTCGACGAAAAGGTACCGGCCCTCGCGGCTCGCTATGATGCGCAGGCTGCGGGGCTCGAGGACCAGGCTGCGGTGATTCGGAAACTGCTGCGGCGTGGAATCAAGCTGCACGACTGACTGCGGATGCCCTGGCTCGGATTCGAACCGAGACGCCTTGCGGCACTGCCCCCTCAAGACAGCGTGTCTACCAGTTCCACCACCAGGGCGGGCGCAGAAACATACGGAGGTGGATGCATGATGTACAGGCTCGCGGCCCTGCTGCTGATCGTGGCGGGCTGTGCGTCCCGGCAACAAGCTCTCACCGGTCCGGCGCCGAATGGATCGGGCGATTGGATGGCGTACAACGGCTCCTTCAGCGGCGAGCGGTATTCTCCACTCAGGCAGATCAATACCACGAACGTCTCCCGGCTCGAGCAGCAGTGCGCGTTCGAAACTCAGGATACCGTGAGCTTTCAGACGGGCATCGTTGCGGTTGCCGGCACCTTGTACTTCACCACGTTCAATACGACGTACGCCATCGACGGCGCCACGTGCCGGCAGAAATGGAAGTTCACACGGCCCGAGCCCGCGACGGGGTTGAGGGTCAATCGCGGCGTCGCATACGCGAATGGGATGGTGTTTCGCGGCACGGGCGACGCACACGTCCTCGCGCTCGATGCTGCAACGGGACAGTTACGTTGGGACGTCGCGATCGGTGATCCGAAGAAAGGCGAGTCGGTGCCGATGGCGCCGCTCGCCTGGAATGATCTCGTCTTCGTCGGCAATGCGGGCGGCGATCTGTTCGGCGTCACCGGCCGGGTCTACGCGCTCGACGCCGCAACGGGCCGGACCGTCTGGCAGTTCAACACCGTCCCCCCACTCCCCCCACTGACCGGCGACACCGGCGTTGCGCGCGCCACCTGGACCAAAGCATCGGCCGAGAATCCGCCGACGGGAGGCGCGATGTGGACGTCGTACGCGCTCGATGAGCTGACCGGGACTCTTTACGTCACGACCGGCAATGCCGGGCCCGACTTCGTGCTCGATGTTCGACCGGGAGACAATCTTTATACCAACGCGGTCCTTGGACTCGACGCGCGCACCGGCCGCTTGCTAACCTACATCCAGCCGATCAAGCACGATTTCCACGACTGGGACGTCTCCGCCGCCCCAGCGCTGATCATGACACGAAGGGGCACGCCGCTGCTGATCGCGGCCGCGAAGGACGGCATGGTATACGGCATCGAGCGTGGACGGCTCACAAGTCCCGCGGGAGGGTCGTCGACCGAGTCCCTCACATTGGCGCTGCGGTACAGCGTGGCAGTCACCACGCGTGAAAACGTCACCACGCCGCTGTCATCGGACCGCATGATCCGTTTTTGTCCCGGTTCGCAGGGCGGTGTCGAGTGGAATGGACCGGCCTATCACCGCGCGTCGGGATCGATCTATGTCAACGCGATCGATTGGTGCACGTCGGTCAAACTCCAGCGCCTCGATACGCTCCGCGGCACGCCCGGTCAGCCGTGGACCGGAATGGATGATCCGCAGATGGCGTTTGGCCGAATGGATCCGACTGACCGATGGAAAGGCTGGGTGACGGCGATCGACGCCGAAACGGGGACGATTCGGTGGCGGCTGCAGACGCCGAAGCCGATGGTTGCGGGAATCACCGCGACCGCGGGTGGTCTGGTTTTCACCGGCAATCTCGACGGAGAAGTGCTCGCCATCGATGCAAATCGCGGCACCATCGTCTGGCGCAAGCAGGCCGGAGGCGCAATTGGTGGCGGCGTTATCGCTTTCGAGGCGGGCCACAAAGAGAGAATCGCGGCGGCGGTGGGCCTCAACTCGCCGATTTGGCCCGTCAAAGGAGGCCCTGCCCGGGTCGTCGTGTACTCGCTACCGTGACGGGGGTCGCCCCCAATCCGTGACGGCGCCCTGCTCGCGCAAATCCGCGCGGTCCTTAGTTTTGGGACATGGAGCTCTGGGTCGCGTTCGGCTTCGGTGCGGCCGTGGGCGCACTGCTCGGTTACCTGCTGGGGCGCAGGAATGTCCCCGCGCCCCTACCTGCCCGTCCCGCGCCTCCCTCCCAACCTCCGCCAACCACCCGCCCCGCCACCGCTGCCGTAAAGCATGTCGTCCTCGACGAAGGCTCGGCGAATGTCCTCAACGCGCTGAACAATCGCCTCGCCGCGATCGGTGCGCTCGCCGATCTGTTGCACGGCAGCCCGCTCGATCCCGAACGTGCGCGCGCGCTCGTGCTCCTGCACGGCGAAGTCCGCCGCGCCGCCGAGATCACCAGCCATTTCCTGGAGCTTGCTGCGCACCCCGCGGGCGCGGCGGAGCCGTGTGACGCGGCGGTCGTAATCAACGGTGTCCTCGCGGAGCGCGAGTCCACGATTCGCGAGCTCGGCGTGAAGCTGATCCGGTCGGTCCCGAGTGATTTGCCGATGGTGGCCTGCCCCATGGCGCAGCTCACCGAGATGCTCACCAAGCTGCTCGACTTCTCGTTGCGCCGCCTGCGCGCGGCACAGCAACCGCGCGAGCTGCGCCTGGAGGCGGTGGGGACGGGTCCTTCTGTCGTGGTGTCTCTCTGGGATTCGGGTACGCCGCTCTCAGTCGAAGCGGAACAGCGCCTGGTGTCGCCGTTTCGGTTTACCCAGTCGGGCGGCGGTGGCGAAGTGGAATTCGCGCTCGCGCGCGCGCTCGCCCAGTCTGCGGGCGGCAGTCTCCGGCTGCGGCCGCGGGGTGGCAGCACCGGCGCCGAAGTCGTCGTCACGCTGCCGCGCAGCGTCCTCGGCGCGCAGACGGCGCTCGCCACGCCGGCCGAGAGCCTCCCCCGGATGCGGATCCTGGTGGTGGACGATGACGCCGTGAATCGCCAGGCCATGGTCCTGCTGCTCGAGCGCGAGGGGCATCAGGTCGTGGCGGTCGAGAACGGCCTTGAGGCCATGGAACGGATCGCCGATCGGGACGGCACCTTTGACGCGGTCGTCACCGATCTGCAAATGCCCCGCCTTGGCGGCCGCGCGATGTACGAGCAGCTGGTGAACAGCCGGCCGCTCGTGGCGAAGCGGTTCGTTTTTGTGACCGGCGATCAGGCGCGCGGGGAAACGCGCGCGTTTCTCGAGAACTGCGGGCAGCCCTCGGTAATGAAGCCGTATGACTTGGGTGATCTGATCAACGCGATCGGGACGGTATCGAGAAAGAAGTAGTACTTTAGCTCGCTATGGCCGACCTATTGGCGCGCCTTCAGGCCGCTGTAGGTGACGCATATCAGATAGAACGCGAACTGGGTGGTGGCGGCATGAGCCGGCTGTTCCTGGCCACCGAGTCCTCGCTCCGCCGCCAGGTTGTCATCAAGCTGCTCCCACCAGATTACGCCAGCGAAGTCAGCGAGAAGCGATTTCGCCAGGAAATCGAAGTCGCCGCGCATCTCCAACATACCAACATCCTCACGGTGCTGACCGCAGGCGCGAAGGATGATCTGCTGTACTACGTGATGCCGTTTGTGCCTGGGGAATCGCTGCGGCAGCGGCTCGTGCGCCAGGGGAAACTGCCGCTGGGAGATGCGATCACGATTCTGCGAGAGATCGCCGATGCGCTCGCGCATGCCCACGAGCGTGGTGTGATCCATCGTGATATCAAACCGGAGAACATCCTCTTGCTCGGCTCGCACGCGGTGCTCACCGACTTCGGTGTGGCGCGAGCGCTGGAACAGTCGGCCACAGGGCAGCGCCTGACTGATACCGGCGTCGGCATTGGAACGCCGGGATACATGCCGCCCGAGCAAGCCACCGGGGACCGGAACATCGATGAGAGCGTCGACGTCTACGCCCTGGCCGCGGTCGGTTACGAAATGCTGGCGGGACGCCACCCATTCGCCGGGAAATCGACGCATGCAATCATCACGGCGCAGTTGACCGAGACTCCGCGGCCTGTGTCGGAGCTGCGAGACGAGACGCCTGCAGCTGTGAGCGTCGCGATCGGACGGGCACTCGCAAGGAACCCGAATGTACGGCTCCGAAGCGCAACAGAGTTTCGCGAGGCACTCGGCGCGGCGACGGCGGGCCGGATGCTGGCGCGGTGGCAGCGAGTTGCGATTGGTGCGGTCATCATGATGGTGCTCATACTGCTGGGTGGCGCCATCTTTTTGCCTCGCCCCCGCAGT
>DASZNX010000256.1:0-4203 GCA_035551075.1 Gemmatimonadales bacterium
TACATCCACATGCGGCGCGGCACGGAAATCGAAGTGTGGCGTCCCGCGAGCGGCCTCGTCACCGCGCTCGAGCCGATCATGCGCGCCTGCTCGGGAACCTGGATTGCGCACGGATCAGGCAGCGCCGATCGCGAAACGGTCGACGAACACGACCGCGTCGCCCTGCCGCCGCCCCCCGACGAGGCGACGTACCAGCTGCGTCGCGTCTGGTTATCGGCGGAGGAAGAGACGGGCTACTACTACGGCTTTGCCAACGAAGGGCTCTGGCCGCTCTGCCACGTCGCCCATGTACGCCCGGTATTTCGCACGACGGACGGGGAGGAGTACGTCAGGGTGAATCGCAAGTTCGCGAAGACGGTCGTGCAGGAAGCGCGGTCTTCGAACCCAATCGTCCTCGTTCAGGACTATCATTTCGCGCTGTTGCCGCGGATGATTCGGCAAGCGCTGCCGGCAGCGACCATCATCTCCTTCTGGCACATTCCCTGGCCCAATCCCGAGGCATTTGCGATCTGTCCCTGGCGCGAGGAGCTGCTCGACGGGCTGCTGGGCAGCACCATTCTCGGATTTCACACGCAGTTCCACGTCAACAATTTCGTCGACACGGTCGACCGGCAGTTGGAGGCGCGCGTTGACCGCGAGTTGTTCGGCGTCACCTACCGCGGCCAATCCACGATGGTGCGGCGCTATCCCATTTCGGTCGAATGGCCGCCCGAGTCGGATCTGCTCGCTCAGCCCGTCGAGCAATGTCGGACCGTGATCCGGCAGCGGCACAACCTGCCGCCCGACCAGGCGGTGGGCGTCGGCGTGGAGCGCATGGATTACACGAAGGGGATCGAAGAACGGCTGCGCGCGGTCGAGCGTCTCCTCGAGCTCGAGCCGCAATGGATCGGCAAGCTCACGTTCATCCAGATCGCGGCGCCGAGCCGCATTCACATCGACGAGTATCGCGCGTACGAAGCGCGGGTGCGCGCCCTCGCGCTGCGCATCAATCAACGGTTTCCCGAAGCCGCGCAGCCGCCCATCATCCTGAAGATCGAGCACCATCAGCCGCAGCAGATCTTCGAGTACTATCGCGGCGCGGATCTGTGCATGGTGACGTCGCTGCACGACGGCATGAATCTCGTCGCGAAAGAATTCGTCTCCGCGCGCGACGATGAGCGCGGCGTCCTGATCCTCAGCCTGTTCACCGGCGCTGCCCGGGAGCTCCCGGAAGCGCTCATCGTGAACCCCTACGACACCGATCAGTGCGCGGCGGCGCTGCATCTCGCGCTCACGATGAGCGGCGGGGAGCAGCGCACGCGGATGCGGCTGATGCGCGGTTTGATTCAGGACTTCAACGTCTTTCGCTGGGCCGGACGAATGCTGATGGACGCCGCGGCCATGCGGCGCCGGGAGCGCCTTCCGGACGCGTTCACGATGCGCGCCCGCGAGCGACGGCAACGTGTGGGACGTGGGGGGCGCGAGGGGGACGAAGCATTTGACACCGCGTAGATCCTCCCCCTCCCCGGTTTCCTTCCCTCCCAAGCCGCGGCGCGAATGGGCGTACTTCTTCGACCTCGACGGGACGTTGATCGATTTCGCCGCGACGCCGTCGGCGGTGCGCGTGGGCGAAGACGTGCGCCTGCTGCTGGGACGATTGTACCGTTCCACGGGGGGCGCGGTCGCGTTGATGAGCGGCCGTCCGATCGCGGACATCGATCGCCTGTTCCCGCGCGCCCGCATGCCGGCGGCGGGGCTGCACGGACTCGAGCGCCGCAACGGGGCGGGCAGAGTGACACGCCACCCCGTGCCGACGACTCGGCTCGAGCGCGCGAAACGGCGGATCGCCGCGTCGTTGAACGGAAGAGGGAACGGGATTCGGAAGGCGCGCGGTTTGCTGTTCGAAGACAAAGGCCTATCGCTGGCGCTGCACTACCGCCGGGCACCCGGCCTGGCGTCGTACGCGCACCGGCTGGCACGCTCTCTGCTCGCCGATCTGGGGGGCGAGGGGGGCGCGGGCAGCAACAGTCGCTTTTGCATCCAGCGCGGCAAGTACGTCGTCGAGGTACGGCCGTCCGGCAAGGACAAAGGAATTGGCGTGCGCGAATTCATGAGGGAGCGGCCGTTCCGCGGGCGCGTGGCTGTCTATGTGGGGGACGACGCGACCGATGAGATCGGCTTCGCGACGGTGAATCGGCTGGGCGGCGTGTCGATCAAGGTAGGGCCCGGACGTACCGCCGCGCGCTGGCGCTTGCCGGACGTCCGCGCCGTCCGCGAGTGGCTCGCGTCGTGACGGCGTCACTCGATCTTGCGCTCATCGGCAACGGGACCATCGGCGCGCTCGTCAATCCCGACGGCGAGGTCACCTGGGCGTGTTTTCCCCGGTTCGACGGCGATCCGATGTTCTGCTCGCTGCTCAAGGAGCGCACCGGTCAGAACGACGACATTGGGTTCTACGCGATCGAGCTGCTCGACCGCGTAAAGAGCGAGCAGCACTATCTGCACAACACGCCGGTGCTGATCACGCGCATGACCGATTCCCAGGGCGGCGCGATCGAGATCACCGATTTCGCACCGCGCTATGAGCACCACGGCCGGATTTTCTGCCCGATGATGATCGTTCGCAGGATCCGCCGGCTCGTGGGCCATCCTCGGATTCGCGTGCGCGTGCGCCCGGCTCAGGATTATGGGCGCCCGCTGTCCGAGGTCACGCACGGCTCTAATCACATCCGCTATGTCTCCGATCGCCTGGTGCTGCGCCTCACCACCGATGTCCCGGTAACGACGATCACCGAAGAGAATGCGTTTTTCCTGCAGGACGCGGTCACGCTCATCCTCGGACCGGACGAGACGCTGCAGAGCTCGGTGGACGAAGTGGCACAGCGTTTCACCGGCGAGACGGTGCGGTACTGGCGCGACTGGGTGCGTCAACTCGCTATCCCATTCGAGTGGCAGGACGCCGTGATTCGCGCCGCGATTACCCTCCACCTCAACGTGTTCGAGGACACCGGCGCGATCGTGGCCGCGGTCACCACGTCGATCCCTGAGGCGGCCGGCACGAGCCGCAACTGGGACTATCGGTACTGCTGGCTCCGGGACGCGTACTTCGTCGTGAACGCGCTGAACCGCCTCGGCGCGACACAGACGATGGAACGCTACCTCCAATACATCCTCAACATCGTCGCGGAGGGGGCCGACCGGCCCCTCGATCCGGTCTACACGATCAGCGGCCACCGGCTGCCGCCGGAGCGGATCGTGGACTCGCTGCCAGGCTACCGCGGCATGGGACCGGTGCGGGTCAGCAACCAGGCGGCCGAACAGGCGCAACATGACGTGTACGGCTCGTCCATCCTCGCCGCGGCCCACGTGTTTTTCGACCGCCGCCTCGTTCATCAGGGCGATGAGACGCTGTTTCGCCGCCTCGAGCCGCTCGGCGAGCGCTGCTATCGACTATTCGATCAGCCCGATGCGGGCATCTGGGAGCTGCGCGGCTCGCGGCACGTCCACACGTTTTCCGCCGTGATGTGCTGGGTCGGCTGCGAGCGCCTCGGCCGGATCGCGAAACGCCTGGGACTCGAGGATCGGGCGGCGTACTGGTGCAACCGCGCGCGCGAGATCCACGACGTGATCGAGACGCGGGCGTGGAACGAAAAGCTGGGCACGTTCGTCGCGACGTTCGACGGCGACACGCTCGATGCGAGCTTACTTCGTCTCAACGAGCTGTTCTTCGTGGCGGAGGACGATCCGCGCTTCGCCGCCACCGTGCGCGCGATCGGCAAAGAGCTGAAGCGCGGCAACTTCATCTTTCGCTACACGACGCCGGACGATTTCGGAACACCGTCCAACGCGTTTGTGGTCTGCACGTTCTGGTACATCAATGCCCTCGCCGCGATCGGCGACCGCGACGAAGCCCGTAAGACCTTCGAATACCTCCTCGAGTGCCGGAACGCCCACGGACTGCTGGCCGAGGATATCGATACCAGCTCGCGCGAGCAGTGGGGGAATTTCGTGCAGACCTACAGCATGGTGGGACTGATTCTGTCGGCGATCCGCCTATCGCAGCGCTGGGACCAGGCGTTCTAGCTCACCACCTCACCATCGATCCGTCTTCCCCGCATCAGGAATGAAGAGCGATTGCTTGAATCTGCTGGACCCGAACTTTCCAATCAGCGTCTGAGCCTCTGCTGAAACGAAGAAATCCGCGAGCGCGCGCGGGCCCGGCCC
>DASZNX010000257.1:0-2623 GCA_035551075.1 Gemmatimonadales bacterium
TACAGATCACACGCGCTAAGCAGCCGAGTAGAAAGCGTTTTGCTGTGCGACGAATCATTGGCAGCGGTGATCTTTGGGTCACCGAATACATCCTGACATATGACGGTGAGCCGTCCTACACCGTGAGCATCATGGAGTTCAGCGGCGACAAGGTTGCACGGGAAACACAGTATTTTGCGGATCCTTTCGAGGCGAGCGCCTGGCGCGCACAATGGGTCGAACGGATGGACACGTAATCGCGGGGGCCAGGTAGAAGGCGCACTCTGTAGGTGGCGCTAGTAATAAGCAGGCCGGATGCTCCTCGAACTGAGCCGCGACGATCCATCTGTCGGAAATCGAATCCTGGTCAGGATTCACAAATCGATGACGGCGTCACGAATCGGTTGTGAGCAGCAAACGAGAAGATTGCCATCGGCGGGTTGCTCCAGTGGTTGCGGTTCATAGGCGACCTCGCCCGAAACCAAACCGCTTTCGCAGTTGTGACAAACACCGGTACGGCACGACCAACGGACTGGGACGTCACAAGCCTCGGCCAGTTCCAAAATGCTCTGGTAGGCCGACGCCTTCCAGTGTGCGGCGATGCCACTTCGCGCGAACGATACAAGCGGACCGGTGTTGGCGTCGTCCTCAGGCAGATGTGGAGCTCGCGCTACTGTGCCGACGACACCGGGAGTCATCGGCTCGCTGCCATTGAAGATCTCGACATGAATCCGCTCCGGCGCCACGTCCATGGCTGCGAGCGCCGCCTTCATGTCTGCCATGAAGCGGGGCGGACCGCAGAGGTAGACATCCGCCTCTCGCGGGAGGCCGACCTCGTCGAAGACCGATCGCGATAGGTGACCGGTGGCGTCGAAATCCTGGCCCTTCTTGTCCTGCGAGCCGGGTCTGCTGTAACAAACATAGCTGCGGCCGTGGGTGAGCGCGGGCATGAGGCGGCGGACTTCTGCGGCAAATGGATGATGCTGCCGGTCGCGAGCCGCATGCAGCCACAAGACCTGCCGTGTCGAGTTGGCCGCCGCCAGCGCGTACAGCATTGCCAGGACAGGCGTCGCTCCGATTCCCGCGCTGAGCAACACCACGGGCCGCTCTCCGGATTGCAGGATGAAGCTTCCACGCGGCAAGCTGACGTCGAGAACATCGCCCACCCGGACATGCTCCCGCAGGTAGGTTCCAGCCGCTCCATTCGGCTCGATTTTCACGCTGATCCGATAGCGTTTCGTCGAGAGGGGACCCGAGAGCGAGTAGCTACGAAAGAGCGGCGCGCCGACGCCGATCCGTCCAAGTCGCAAGACTACGTACTGACCGGGCAGAGCCGGCTGCAGCGGCTGATCGTCCGGATGCCGCATCGAGAGGGAAAGGACGTCCGCGGACTCCTGATCGATCGCTGCCACGGCGAGTGGCTGAAATCCTGGTGCGACCGGATGCGCAGCCGCTGCCGGCATGAGCCCTGCGTTGCCGCTTCCCGCACCAGTCTGCAGTAACG
Organism: Gemmatimonadales bacterium; assembly: GCA_035551075.1. Classification (GTDB taxonomy): domain Bacteria; phylum Gemmatimonadota; class Gemmatimonadetes; order Gemmatimonadales; family GWC2-71-9; genus 20CM-2-65-7. The sequence goes on from DASZNX010000257.1 coordinate 1,484, forward strand.
CCTCAAATGACGCGTGCCATCCGGGCGAAAGCGCCTCGATCTGCAGGGCGCGCTCCAAGCGATCGCGCGGATGATTGGGCGAATAGAGAAGCGCGTTGATCTCTGCGACAGTTATTCGCTCCTTCGCCTCTCCCACCTTCACGATTTCGTCGCCGGCGCCCGCCTCGCCTTCCTGCAGGACGCGGAAGTAGAATCCCGGCCGTCCGCTGGACGTCAGCAATGCCGCCATCCGGGGCTCGTTCATCCGAATGCCGACGCGATAGCACGTCACGCGCGGTGCAGTGATCTCGAACAGTGCACTGCCGATTCGATAACGGTCGCCGATACAGACGGCATCGTCAGGCAATCCCTCGATCGTGAAGTTCTCGCCGAACTGTCCGTAGACGAAGTCGGTCCTCTTCAGCTGCTGCTGCCAGTAGCGATACGATTCGATCTGGTAGACGAAGACGGCTTGCTGCTCACCCCCGTGACCGACCAAGTCGCCTTGACCGTCTCCTTCCAGATTCAACCGGCCGACCCGACAGCGGCCACCCACCGGATTCTTCCAGACCGCGGTGTGTACAGTGCGACCCTTCCACGCGATATCACGCGGAAGTCCGACATTTATCGACAGCAGTCGCGCCATGTCCCGCTCCACTTTGATAGGGACCGAAAGTGCTTCCTAGCCGCTCGCAGCCGCCGCGGGCGCGCCACCGGGCTCATGGACCACCTCGCAGACGTCGAGGTTGCGATCTGGGCCGTGCGGAACCACCGTCTGGCCCGGCTGCCGGCCGGCCTCGCACGGCGTCCTCGCGATAGATGGAGTGCTCAGCTTCAAAATCGTTGGCATCGGACGCGGCCCAATGCCGATCCAGTGCCGCACGTATCTCTTGATCTCTCATATCGCCCTCTTGCACTCGGCACGCATACAACGGCCGTTTCGTGCCATGACCGGATTCAGCCACTGCGCTCGCACGCTCAAAACCAGCGGCAAAAAATTACATTTTCAACCCGAAGAGGTGAACGCGTCTATTCCCGCAAGTGCGCATTCCACGCACTGCTCATCAGTAGCGCCAGCTACACCGAGTGCGCCCTCTACCTGGCCCGCGCGAATGATGGGCAGACCGCCGGGCCGTCTCATTGGCGCAACTCCTTCACCAA
>DASZNX010000258.1:0-3605 GCA_035551075.1 Gemmatimonadales bacterium
CGCTGTACCGATCGGCAAACAGTCGATACCGGGCGTTCCGGTACGCAGCCCAGACAGGGCGCGGCGCGAGGGGCGAACACGTAATCATCAAGGCGTCGCCCGCGGGGCTGAGTGGCGGCCCGAGGTAGGAATCAACTCCACAGTCACGATAACCGTCCGTGGAATCGGGAAAGACGAGCGCAGCCTCCCGACCGCCGCGCATGATGCGATATCCGGGCGCCACACCGGCCGCCCGGCGAACGCCACGCCAGTCGCCGCCGATGACATCGGACGGGTACACTCGGTTGTCCACGACGAAACCGTGAGCCCGCATCGCCGAATAGTCCGCGGTATCGACCCGCGCCTGCTCCTGATAGATCACGGGATCGCCGAGCCGGCCGATTTGAAACGATGTGACTCCGCTCGCCGAACGTGTTCGCGCGGTGACTGTGCGGGTGACGACATCGACGGTGTAGACCTGCGCGACGTCACCGGGTCGAGCGCCAAGAAACGCGATCGTGCGGTTGTCGGCCAGCCACTGCAGAGAGGAGATCGCCGGATCGTTCGAGGCAGCATTCCACAACAGAACGGTGTCGGGATTGCCCGCGCGGCGGAGCGCGGTCGAATCGAACACGAGCAGCGCGTACTCGACGGTGTTGCGCGTCATGTTCCCGCGCTGCACGACGACCGCGACCCGGGCGCGATCCGGCGATGCCACGTGTACGTCGTAGAAGCCGCCGTTGTGCGCGTCGCTGCCGAACAACCCGAGGCCAATCAGATCGGGGACGCGGACCGGGCGCGTTTGCGCCACCGCGACCGTTGCAACGAGGGCACACACAGCGACCGACAGTAGAACCCGCTTCACCGGAGTCTCAAGCCGAGAATTGTGGTCCGGCCGACCTGATCACTGGCGTAAAACCCTTGATCCGTCACAACGCGGTTGGTGGCGTTTTCACAGCGCGCGAACAGCGTGGTGCGTGACGTGAAGTCATACGACGCTCGCAGCGCGAGCCGGTACGCCGCCGGAAGCGTCTGGAGGTTGAACGAGCCGTCCGGGGTGCCGAGCCGGATATGCGAGCGCTGCAAATAGGCGTGCACGTCGTAGTTTCGTGACGTGCCGACATACGACACAGCGGTCTCCGCCATGAACGGACCAGCCCGTTTGGCCAAACTCAACACGCCCGTGTGGTTCGGTATGCCCGGCAGCGCATCACCGACCTTGTAGCCCGTCTGGTCGTCGGCCGCGAGCTGCTCGATCACGCTGTTGACGTACGAATACGTCATCCGAGCGTTGAAGCCGGCCGGAAGGCCGAGTGTCCCCTCGACCTCCCAACCGGTGTTCCGAACGCGCGCGAGGTTGAAGAACTGATACTCGAATACCGGGTCGTACGCGACGAAACGGGCGCTGATCAAGTCGTGCGCGATCTGGCGATAATACGTCGCCGAGAGCGACGTGCGGTCGCCCACATAGATCTCGGCGCCGGTATCCCACCCGTCCTGGACTTCCGGACGGAGGTTTGGCGCCTCGAGCTGCGCGTACGTGGGGGTGTATTGGACGTACTGCTTGTAGTCGGGACGGGCGGGTTTGAGCGCGCTCCCGTATCCGGCCCTCAGCTTCCCGCGCACGCTCCCGCTGGCAAGCGCGTAGCTGACGCCCACCCGCGGATTGAACGAGCGGTGATGCTTGTCCGCCGGCAACGCCGGTCCTTGATCCACACGGACGCCCGCGGTGAGAAACAGCGCATCGGCGATGCCGAGCCGAGCCTGACTGAAGATGCCGGCGCTGTGATCGCGCCCGCGGTAGAGGTAAACAAAGTCCGACGTGCCCAGCGCCCCCACATCCGTCGTTGTCCCGGTTGTGAAAAAGGAGCTGCTCGCGTATGACCAATAATCCGCTCCGAGGATCAGGTTCGCCGCGACGCTACGCGAGAGCCGCGTGTCCCACGAGCCGTTATAGGACGCCGTCGCGCGCAGATTCTGACTGGACCAGACCCCGAGGAGCGAGTCGCTGGGGGTATCGTAGCGCGGCAGCGTTGTGTAGTTGGACCCGTTGGCGCCCCGATCTAGTCCAGCGGTGAAGACATGTTGCCAATTCGACCGCGGCGCAAAGTGCACCGACATCCCGAGCGTTAGCTGCGGCTCCGAAACACGATCGCGCAGTGGGATCTCCACCAGCGGGTCCAACGTGAGAGTCCCGTCCTCCATCGCGCGCGCGGTGCCTGCGGCCCCGCCGGTTTGCGAGTTTTGTTGTCCGACACGCGCGCTAAGGTCGAAGCGGAGACTGCTTCCGGACGGCTGAATCGCGAGCGCACCATAGCCCGAATACACGTCGAGCTTATGGTCGCGTGTCCATGCGCCGTCATGCTGATACGTAAAACCGGCGTTGTAGCTGACGTCCGCGGTCCCGCCGCTCACCGCCAAATTGTCCTGGTGCCGCAGCGCAGACCCGAACGGCCCCTCCAAAGATCCGACCGCAAGTGATCCTGTGAGGCGCGCAGGTGTACCCACCCGTCCTCGCTTGGTGAAGACCTGCATCACACCATTGATCGCTTGTGCGCCGTACAGCGTGGAGGCCTGTGGTCCGCGCACGATCTCGATGTGATCGATCATGTTCGGATCGATCTCGTTCAGGAACTCCGAATTCGCGAGCTCGATGCCGTCGATGTAGGTCTTCAAAGCCGGTGTGTCGAACAGTTCGGTGGTTCCGCGCACGTAGACCGGCGCGCCGATAGTCGCGCTGTTTTCGCCGTAGTCGGCCGCAAATACGCCCGGGATGTCTCCGCGAAACAAATCGTTGACTTGCGTAATGACGCGCTGTTGGATCTGTTCGGAGGTCACAATGCTGATCGGATTGGAGATCTCTTTCGCCGCTGTAGGCGTGATCGTTCCGGTCACGACGACGGCGTCGAGCGGCGTCACGCTCACCTCGAGGCGTAGATCCACCGTCGTTTCCTGATCAGCCACGACCGTGATCACTTGCTCACCCTGGGCATACCCGATGCGGCGCACCGTCAGGGTATAGCGGCCCGGCCGCACATCGACGATCCGATATGTCCCACTGTCGCTCGTGAGGGCCACCAGGGACGTGCCGCCCAGCGTGACGCGCGCTTGTGCGATCGGCAGTCCCGATTTTGCGTCCGTCACACGCCCCTTCACGACGCCGAGCTGCAGCGCGTCACGTTTCACGAGCACAACGCTGCCCGACGGGAGCAGCACGACATCCACCCCGGCATCGAGCAGCACATCGGTCAAGGCAGCGGCGACGGTGATCTCGTCCGCCCGCAAGTGGACGCGCGCGGCCGCCGGAATGACGCCGTCGGCATAGACGATCTGCAGCTTCGCCACGCGTGAGATCTGATCGAGCGCGTCCACCAGCGCGACGTTCTCGAGATTGAGCCGCACCCGCTGGCGCAGGATCGAAACACTCGCCGCGTCGACGACGACCGGTACACTCACGGGATTCGTGGACGCGAGGAGGAACAGCGGAGCGCGTGCCGACGCATCGCTCTCCTGCGCCGACAGCGGCGGGATGAGCATGAGCGTCGCAACGAGAACGCCGAGTGTCGAGCGCACCGAAGGCAGCCTCCTGGACGAAGTCATCGCGAGAGCGTCACGATCCGCCCGCC
>DASZNX010000259.1:0-10274 GCA_035551075.1 Gemmatimonadales bacterium
ATGCGGTCCTCATCTGCGCACTGAACGACGGGTGCAAATTCGTCTATCGCGATGTGCGCCGGCTCGGCACGATCTGGCTGCTCGATGACAAGGGCTGGAGCGCCTACACGGGCCGTATCGGTCCCGAGCCGCTCGAGGAAACGTTCACGCCGTTTGTGTTCGCCGACCGGCTCCGCAAGACCCGCACGGCGGTGAAGAAGGCGATCATGGATCAGCGCCGGATCGCGGGAGTCGGCAACATTTACGCCAATGAGGCACTGTTCGAGGCGGGCATCGATCCCTCGAAACCGACCCATCGTCTCTCGCTCGCCGAATTCACGCGGCTGCACGAAGCGACGGTCGGCATCCTGGGCCGCGCCGTGGAAGCGTCGGGAACCACGGTCAGAGATTACCGCACCGGCACCGGCGACCCCGGCAGCTTTCAGTTCGAGCTGCGCGTGTATGGCCGGGGTGGGGAGCCCTGTCTACGGTGCGGCCGGAAACTCGTCATGACCCACACGATCGATATGCGGGCCACGACGTTCTGTCCTCACTGTCAGAGATGACGGATAGGGCGACGCTGGGGAAAAGCGTCGCCGTATCCAATCAGTCAACAAAAGCCCAGAGCAAATCACGGCTCTTCTTGTCCAAGAGCTCGGTCCTGCTCAGGCGATACAAATCCCCGGCCAAATCGCGGATCAATAGGCCTCCATGCGGCAGCCCGCGCGGCCAGTCATCGAGCCTCGTCTGGAACGTGCGCGGGCCTTGCCGAGTCTCGACACGCCAGCGCCGGATCTCGACCTCCTCTTCGATCTCGAGCACGCGCGTGATCTCGAAGACAAATCCGGCGACCGCGAGCGCCATTTCGAGCGCGGCACGCGAGCGTGGATCCAATTCCGCCGGATCACGGACGAGCGCGAACTCCTCTTCCTCCGCGTCGCGCAGCGAGAGATGCCGCGAGGGTTCGGACCACGGGAAGCACCGGCGCACGAATACCGCCCGCTCCTCGCCATTGCGTGTGGCCCAGAGGAAGCCGTCCGAGCGCCACTCTAACCGGAGCTCACTCCTCTCTCTGGGAGCGCGCTCTCGTTCTGGTGTAGCGACTGTGGTACCCATGTAATCCCCTTGCTATCGCTATGAAAGCTGTACCTGCAGCTCGTAGAGCCTCCGGTATTTCCCTTCAGGCCGCTGCAAGAGCTCCGCGTGCGTCCCGTGCTCGACCAGCCGGCCCTCCTCGATCACGAACAGACGCGACGCCTTACGAAGCGTTGAGAGCCGGTGCGCGATCGCGAATACGGTGCGCCCCGCTACTAATCGCTCGAGCGCCTGCTGAATCTCCCGCTCGGTCTCGGTATCGACGCTGCTCGTCGCCTCGTCGAGAATGAGAATCCGCGGGTTGTGCAGGATCGCGCGCGCGATCGACACCCGCTGGCGCTCGCCGCCCGACAACGTATGACCGCGCTCCCCCACCATCGTGTCGTAGCCATGCTGCAGCTTGGTGATGAAGTCATGCGCGTTCGCCGCCTGCGCCGCCGCGATGACTTGCCCGAGCGGCGCATCGGGCAATCCGTAGCGGATGTTCTCCAGCACCGTGCCGTGAAACAGATACGGATCCTGCAGCACCATGCCGATCTGCCGCCGGAAATGCCCCGTATCGAGCCGCCGGACGTCCACGCCGTCGATCCGAACAACGCCACCCGTCACGTCGTAGAAACGCGCGATCAAATTCACGATCGTCGTCTTTCCGCCGCCTGAGGGGCCCACGAGGCCGATCAGCTCACCCGGCGCGACATCGAAGCTCACGCCGCGCAATACCTGCCGGACGCCGTCGTAGCCGAACACCACATGCTCGAACGTCACCCGCCCATGCACCGGCTCGAGCCGCACCGGCTCGGCGACGTCGCGCACCTCGGGCTCCGTGTCCAGCACCTCGAACACGCGATGCGCCGACGTCGTGGCGCGGTTGATCGTGCGCGCCATCTGGCCGATCACATCGATCGGCGCGAGAAACATCGTGGTGTAAAGCAGGAACGAGACGAACGTTCCGACCGGCAGCGCCGCGCTTCCACCCGTTCCCAGTAACCGCGGGACGGCAAATACCCACACGGTGATCGTCATCGCGTGGACACACAGCACGAGCAACGGCCAGAACGTAGTCCACGAACGGTGGATGCGATTGAATTCCGCCGTCACGTCTTCGTTGCGACCGCCGAAACGCTCGATCTCGCGCTCCTCCTGGTTGAACGCCTTCACGACGCGGATTCCCGGAATCGTGTCCGAGAGGACGTCCGTCACCCGGGACCACTTCCGCCACGCCCGGATGAACAGCCGGCTGATGTCTTCGCCGTGCCGGTAGATCAGCCAGCAGAGTAGCGGCACCGGCACCGTCATCACGAGGCCGAGCCGCCAGTCGAGCGTCAGGAGCACCGTGCCGAGCCCCGCGAGCATGACGAGCGACAGCGACACGTCCACCACGCCGAACGCCAGGAACTCCCAAAGCCGGTCGGTGTCCGCCGACACTCGCGTGATCAAACTGCCGGTGCGCTTGCGCGAGAAAAACGCCATCGACAAGCGCTGGATATGCTCGTACAGCTCATCGCGCAGGTCCCGTGCAACCCATTCGCCCAGAATCGCCATCAAGCGGAGCCGGACGTGCGCCGCGGCCTGCTTGACTAGATAGACCGCGGCCATCGCGGCGACGGCCACCCACGCGATCGTGATTGCGCGCGGGACCGGCAGCGTACCGCCTTGAGCCGGACGCACCACGCGGTCGATGAGGTAACCCGCGAGATACGGCGGGATCAGGCTCACCAGCGTGATCAGCGTCGCCGCCCCCATGCCCAGCGTCAGCTGGCGCCGGTAGGGCTTCAGGTAGCCCAAGAGCCGCCGGATCACGGCGGTTTGATGTCCCGCGACCAGCGCCTGTGCTTCGCGGATGGGCCGCGCGATGCTGTCGGCATAGACCTGGTCGGCATCCAGGCCGGGGATCTCGCGCGTGCTTCCCCCGAGCTGCTCTTCGAGCACAAACCGGATGTTCTCGAAGGCGCGCCGCTGGCGATGTGTGTAGCGCAGCAGCGCCAACGCGGGCTCGTCTGGCGATCCCAGAATCGTCAAGGTGTTTGCCGAGAGACCCGGCGCCTCGCGAACGGCCTGGATGAGGCGGCGCTCGAAGCTCCTGATCTCCCATACCTCGCCGTTGTGCCGCGCCACGGCCACGTGGCGTGGGCCGAGAGCCAGCCACGCTTCCGTCAGGCGCAGGCTCTGATCGAGATCGGCAAGCGCGTACAGCTGCACCGCGGCACCGCGCCAGTCGCGTTCGATTTCCCGGCGTAGCTCGGGAGGGAGCCGCGCCGGCTGGGCGGTGTAGCGCGCGATGATCTGATCGTCGAGTTGTTGCAGCGTCGTCATGTCCGTGATCCCTTTCTCATCCCTGTCCCCAACAGAACGGCCCTCCAGGTCCCATGAAGCACCCGGAAGGCCGGATCACGGCGCGAACTAGATCCGATCGACTTCTAGGGTGCTCCTCCACCTCCACCGGCGCCGGCGATGCCGGACGCAATACGCCCACGGGCATCGACAAACGGCGCGAGCCGGCACACAAGAGCCGGCCACGTCGCCAAACGACGCAGCAGTGGGAGAGCGGTGGAGTGACGAATCATTTCAGTCGCAATGTCCTTTTTCGTGCGTGATTCGCTGCAGCGTGAGGTACTTCGACCAAGGTAAAAAGAGGTACGGGACGGGGCAAGTCCGGGATTCACACTGAACGATGCGATGCCACCGACGCCCCCGTCCCCGTCCCCGTCCCCGCCCCCACCCCCAATCCCGTCCGGCCGGCGCCCCAGTTGCCCAGGAGGATGGCGATGCCGCGGAAGCGGTCGCTGTGTGAGCAGATCACCTGAATCATCACGGTGATCGGCACCGCCATGATCACGCCGACGATTCCCCATACCCATCCCCAGAACAAAAGCGAGAGCAGGATAGCTACGGTGTTGAGAGGAATACGTCGTCCCAGAACCAATGGGCCCACTATGTGGCCTTTGATCAGATCGAGCAGCAGATACCCACCACACGCGAGCACGAGCTGTTGTGTGCCGTCGAACGTCGACAGCGTCACAATCCCGAGGAGCACGACCGTGACGAATGCGCCGAGGTACGGGATGAAATTGAGCACGCCGGCAACCGCGCCCCACAGGATGGGGTTCGGTACGCCGATCCAGATGAGCAGCGCGCCCGTCGCCGTCCCGAATGCGATGCTGATGAGCGTGTTGATCACCAAATACCGCGACATCTGCTCTTCGATCTCGAACAGCGCGCGTTTGATGCGCGCGCGCTGGGCCCCCGCCGGCACCAGATAGGCGATCTTGCGCCGGAACATCGAGCCCGAAGCGAGCAGGAAGTAGGTGAGGAATACGATCGTCAGAACCCCGCCGACAATGTGCGCGGTGGTCCAGCCGACTTGCTGGAGCGGTGACCCGGACGCGACCTGCACCTGAGTCGTATTCGCGTCGGCGCTGCCGGCCCCCGTGATGCGAGCGACGCTCGACGCTGTGGCTTCGAAGGTCGACACCGGTTCGATGCTGCGCAGCTTGTCACCGACGCGATGCATCGTCTCGGGAGCCTGACGCAGCCACTCAGCCGCCGGCGTCGCCAGGGCCGCGATCGTCATGCCCAGGATCAACATCGTGCCGAAGACGATCAGCCCCGCGCCGACGGGCTCGGCCACGCCGTACTTCGCCATCCAACGCACGAGCGGGCCCAGGAGCAGTGTCAGCAGCACCGAGACCGCGATGGGAACAAGCAGGCTGCTCGCGTATTGGAGACCCGCGATTGCCAGCACCGCGAAGATCGCGCCGAGCAGCGGGATGAACAGCCGCGACGAGAACAGCGAGCGAAGGCGCTCGCTGGGGGTGGGCGCCGTGACCACCGGAGCGATCGCCACCGGCACGCTGGTCGTGACTGGTAGCTCGACCGCGATCACCTGAATTTCAGACGACGACGGGCTGGCGGGGCCGAGGGGACCGGGGGGGCCGGAGGGGTCGGGGGGGCCGGGGGGGCCCGGTTCTTGAACGGTAATCTGCTGCAGATCCAGCGCCACCTGAGTCACACACCATCCGGGAACCCGAGATGCCAGTAGAGAATGCAGGAAGCGTACCGGAACCATGAGGCTCCATTCCGGCGCCCCCTTTTGGTTGATCGCGGACGGTCTCGAAGAGATGGGCGGCGCCATTCTGCCCCCGACGTGCGACGTCGCCATCATTGGTGCGGGCGTGACGGGCGCGCTGGTCGCGGACGCGCTCACGAAAGAGGGCGTTTCAGTGCTGGTGCTCGACAAGCGCGCACCGGCTTGCGGCAGCACGGCGGCAAGCACGTCCCTCGTCAGCTATGAAATCGACGTCAGCCTGGCCGACCTCGCGAAACAGATCGGGATAAACGATGCCGCACGGGCATACCAGGTGAGCGCCAGAGCCGTCGAAGACATTGCCACGATCGCCGCCGCGTTGCCCATCGCCTCCGGATTTGCGCGCTCACCCAGCGTGCTGCTCGCCTCCCGTCGCCGGGACAGCGACGATCTCGAAAAGGAGGCCGAGCTGCGTCAACGCCATGGACTGGATGCCACCTACTGGACACCCGAACGCACCGAAGCCGCCTACGGCTTTCATTCCCACGGAGCGCTCCACACTCAGCTTGCCGGCGTCCTCGACCCAGTCCGCTTTACCCGTGTTTTGTTGGAGAGAGCGGTCGGCCGGGGCGCCTGCCTGCTGACTCGCACGCCGGCGCTCGATATCCGCCAGGAGCGGAACGGCCTGCTGGTAGAGACGCCTCGCGGACAGACGCGGGCGCAGTGGGTGATCTATGCGATGGGGTACGAGATGCCTGCCGCGTTGCGGCCGGACATGGTTGCGCTGCACACGACGTACGCCCTGGTCACCGAGCCGACGGCCGACCTCGGACCGTGGCGAGGACAGTGCATCGTTTGGGAGACGAGCCGTCCGTACTTCTACATGCGCCCGACCGAGGACCGGCGCGTGATGATCGGCGGGGCCGACACGCCCTTCAAGAGTGAAGCGCTGCGCGACCGCCTCATGCCGGGCCGAACAAAGCGACTCGAGTCTCGACTCCGGAAATGGTTGCCGGCGGTTGAAACGCAAACGGCATTCGTCTGGGCGGGCACGTTCGCCGAGACTCCGGACGGACTTCCCTTCATCGGTCCCATGCCGTCGTGTCGCCAGGCGTTATATGCCCTGGGCTACGGAGCGAACGGCATCACATTCGGAGCGGCCGCGGCGCGGATTCTCTGCGATCTCGTCAGGGGCCGCCCCAACGACGACGCCCGGTTGTTCCGTCTCGACCGCGAACACTAGCGGCGTTCATCCCAACGACCGATGCCGTCGCAGACCGGGACGGTCGTACACTTACTAACCACTGATCCGGTTGGGGCGTAATTGCATGGGCAACTCACTCAAGCTCGCGCACGTGGGACGCTACAAAGACATCGCCGTCTTGCTGATCAAGTACGGTCGCTCCGACGTGGTGGCCGAGGCAGGATGGAGCGACGAGCTGCCGCCGCCGGCGCATTCCGACGCCCAGCACGCTCCAGCCAAAGCTGAGGAGCTGGCGAGCGATCTCGAGGCGATGGGCCCGACCTTCGTCAAGCTCGGACAGCTGCTGTCGAGCCGGGCGGATCTCCTGCCGGCCAGCTACATCGAGGCGCTCTCGCGGCTGCAGGACGACGTCGCGCCGTTTCCCTTCGCCGACGTCGAGCGCATCGTGACCGAAGAGCTGGGCGTGCGGATTTCGAAGGCGTTCGCCGAATTCGACAAAGAGCCGCTGGCCGCTGCCTCGCTGGGTCAGGTGCATCGCGCGCGGTTGCGCGACGGCCGGCCGGTCGTCGTCAAGGTGCAGCGGCCCGATATCACCAAACAGATCCTGGAAGATCTCGACGCGATTGCGGAAATCGCGGCGGTGCTCGATCGGCGCACGCAGATCGGCCGGCGGTATCAGTTCTCCGACATGGTGGCCGAGTTCCGCAAGACGCTTCTCGCCGAGCTCGATTATCGCCGCGAGGCGCATCATCTCACCAAGCTGGCGGACAATCTCGCCGATTTCGCGCGGATCGTGGTGCCGCGGCCGGTCACCGATTACAGCACTGCGCGGGTGCTGACGATGGATCACATCGAGGGCGCGAAGATCAACAGCCTCTCACCGGTCGCGTTACTGGAAATTGATGGGCAGGGATTGGCGGAAGAGCTGTTCCGCGCCTACCTGAAGCAGATCTTCATCGACGGCTTCTTCCATGCTGATCCGCACCCCGGCAATGTGTTCATCACGCCCGACGGCCGGGTGGCGCTGCTGGACCTCGGCATGGTCTCGCGCCTTGCGCCCCGCGTGCAGGAGCAGCTGTTGCAGATGGTACTCGCGATCGCCGAGGGCCGCGCCGACGATGTGGCCGACGTGGCGATGAAGATTGGGGAGAAGACACCCGAGTTTCAGGAAGCGGAGTTCCGCGAGCGCGTGGCCGAGGTCGTGGCGCGCACGCAGGATTCGACGCTGGGCGAGCTGCAGGTCGGGAAAGTATTTCTCGACATGGCACGGCATGCGGGCGAAACCGGGATTCGCACGCCGCCCGAGCTGACGGTGCTCGGCAAAGCGATGCTCAATCTCGACGGTATTGGCCGCATCCTCGCGCCCGATTTCGATCCGACGGCGTCGATTCAGCGCAATTCATCGCGGATCATGCGGCAGCGGATGTTGAAAACGGTGTCGCCGGGCAACATCTACGGCTCGCTACTCGAGGTGAAGGACCTCGTGACGCGACTGCCGGCGCGGGTGAACAAGATCCTCGATGCGGCGGCGGACAACAAGTTCGGGATAAAGTTCGACACCGGCATTGATGCGCACGGCCTCATGATGGGAATGCAGACCGTGGCGAACCGGATCGCGGTAGGGCTCGTCCTCGCGGCGCTCATCGTCGGGGCCGCGATGCTGATGCACATTCCCACGAGCTTTACGATCTTCGGCTATCCGGGGATCGCGATGCTGTTTTTCCTGGCCGGCGTAATCGGCAGCCTCTTATTGCTGCTAGTGATTGCCGTGACGGATCGCCGCAAGCGCAAGGAAGCCGCGGATCACCATCATCTGGAGAACGGCGGGCCGTAGGCGTGCGCGGCGAGCCTTAGTTCTTCCGGCGCCAGAGAACCGCCCGAGTGGGGACTGGGGTCGTCCAGGGACCGTAACAATACCTGTAAATGACGGCCATGAATTGACATCTCACCGTGTAGGTGAATCCCAGAACGTCGCCCCGAGAATTGATGGCGACCGCCTGCGCGCCGACGGCGGGCGCAGCCACCGCGCCTCTGCCTAAGTCGATCATCCCTTTCTCGGAATTCCACACAAAGACGTGCCGAACTCCTGAGTTGGTCAAACTCGAACCGGCGACCACGCCGGAATTGTTAAGGCCGGATGCGATCGTCACGCCACCACCCAGCGAACCGAGGGACGTTGCGACACCATCGTGCCAGAACGTTGCGATGTCGCCGGAAACCGGCCGTTTCGCGTCACCTTCGAACGACGCCTCGTTGCGATAACCGAGGATGTCTCCCGTGTCGTTAATGGCGATCGCGCGTCCGGGCCCCAGATCACGAACCACGCCATTCCTCCACAGGACCGCGTGTATAAACGCGCTGGCGTCATTGCTGAATCCCACGACGTCCCCGCGATCGTTGATATCGACTGCGGCTGCCTGTGCGCAGCTTCGCGTATCGGTCGGCGGATCACACGGGTGTTCACCCAAGAGGCCCAGGTCTCGCATGACACCACTCTCCCAGAGGAACGCGTGGTCGACTTGCCACCCGGCATATTCGCCCGTCATCGCACTGCCGACAATCTGACCGTTACCGTTCATGGCCTGCACCATGGACACATTGTCCGGACCATGGATCAGCCCTCCCAACGCTCGCGCTTGTCCGTCGCTCCAGATATATGACCGCTGTCGCTCACCGTCGAACTCCCAGAATGCCACGTCACCGCCCTCACCGACGGCGCCAATTCCGGCGCCTTCTGCACCGGCCACACGGGTACTGAGACCACTCCTCCACACAAAAATCCCGAAACCAATTGTGCCGGGATCCGGAGATTGCACGATGCCAACCGTTCCTGAATTGGTGATGGTAGTCGCCTCGCTCTGGTGCAGATCAGGCGCGAGATCGCGCATGACTCCGTTTTCCCAAAGGAACGCATGTCGCTCACCCGTTGTGGTGAGGCTGGACCCGACCAACTGCCCGTGATCGTTGAGCGCCAGGGGAATGGCGGACGTCCCACCCAACGTGCCAAGATCGATTACCTCGTAATCCGGCGATCCCGCAGGGTCCGGTGGTGGCGCTGCGATCGATATCAGGACCGAATCACTCACGTTCGCCACGGTGACCTTCGCTACTAGTTGGCCGACTTTGCTTCCCCACAACCAGAGCGTGTCATTGAGAGCCTGCATCCGCTGCGGAACCACCAGCACCATCGACGAATCGCTGAACGAGACGCTGGGCGGAATGAAGTTCGCCAGTCCGCCCTCCTCGATCCGGAACACGAGCTGGATTGAATCACCCAGCGAGATCACCGTATCGCCCGCCGGCGTGATGATCGACACGCTCACCGATGGTGGGGGCGGCGGGGGCGGTGGCGCTGGAGGAGGTACTGGCGGCGTCTGCACGGGGTTCCCGTGGTCACACGCGAGGCACAACAAGAGTGTGAGAACGGCGACCGATAGGCGCGACATGGCGAACTCTTGGCAGACTCGCCAACTGCCTTGTGCAAGGATTGTGCTGCACGAGGAAAGGAGGCTTAAACAGTCATGGGCGGGAACCCTGGCCTCCTCGACCATCGAAGGTGATCCCGATTCCCTGCACGCCTTCGGAGGGTGCGTTGATCGTAGCGACTGGCACGTGGTTTTCAGGCGGCGGAAGTCCAGAGGGCTGCGGCGGCAACACATCACCCGGACTGTGATCGCATGCGACGCAGAGGGTGACCGCAGCGATAAACGCCAACACCCGCGTCATTCAGATTTCGTCTTCGGTTTCTTGGAAGTCTTTTCGCGCGCCAGGTAAGAGTACACCTCCCAATCCTCGAACTTGACATAAGCCAGGATCCCGGCTGCGACTGCGCCGAGAACTGCAAGAAGCAAGCGGGACTTATAGCGCGACATGGCCTTGCGCCGTCGCAAGCTTCGTGCTGGCTGAGATGACCTCTGGGGCGCTGGAATTAGCCCAGCGGCACAATCCTCCCACGCGGCGGAATCCCCGGCT
>DASZNX010000260.1:0-2853 GCA_035551075.1 Gemmatimonadales bacterium
GTACTGCCCGAGCAACGGGCGACGATTTCCGCCGCATTTCAGTGTCCCGTTCGCGAGACGTACGGGATGACCGAAACGGTCGCGGCGGGATCCGAATGCGATGCGGGCCAAATGCACTCCTGGCCCGAGATCGGGTACGTCGAGGTCGAGGGTAACGAGCTCATCTGCACCGGCCTGCTCAACCTCGAAATGCCGCTGATTCGTTATCGCGTCGGCGATCGCGGCACTGCGGCCCCCGTGGTCCCCGAACACAATGCGACGACCTGCGATTGCGGTCGCAGCCTTCCGCTCATGGGAGCGGTTGGCGGCCGCACGAACGATCTCTTGTTGACGCCGGACGGCCGCCAGGTCTTCTGGCTCAATCCGGTGTTCTACGGTCTGCAGGGGGTGCGCCAGTCGCAGATCGTTCAGGAACAGATCGATCTGCTGCGAGTGTTGATCGCGCCCGCGCCCGGTTTCACGCCGGCAATCGCGCGCACCATCGTCGAGCGGCTGCGGCAGCGCATGGGTGACGTCCGGGTGCTGGTGGATCAGGTCGATGAAGTCCCGCGCACCGCCAACGGCAAGCTGCGCGCGGTCATCTGCAAGCTCTCGCCGGCGGAACGCGCCGCGGCCCTCGAACGCACGGCGGCGGCCGTGGGAGCGACCTCATGACCGAGTCTCCGCGCGTCACCGTGATCGTCCCGTGCCGCAATGAGGCCCGCTATATCGGGCCCTGTCTCGATTCGATTCTTGCGACCGCGTATCCGTTGGACCGCCTCGAGATCCTCGTGGTCGACGGGCAGAGCACGGATAACACGCGGGAGATCGTGCGCGAGTACGCCGAAAAGCATGCGGTCATTCGGTTGCTCGACAATCCCCTGGCTATTGTCCCCACCGCGCTCAACATCGGCGTGCAGGCCGCGAGTGGAGAGATTATCGCGCGCATGGATGCCCACGTCGTGTATCCGCCGGAATATCTGCCCCGGCTCGTGCTCGGCCTCCAGGAGCATCATGCCGACAACGTCGGCGCCTGCATGGTGACGCTGCCGGCCGACGGCACGGCAACCGCGCAGGCGATCGCCATCGCCCTGAGCCATCCCTTTGGCGTCGGGAATGCGCATTTCCGTATCGGCGCGCGCACGGCACGCGAAGTGGATACCGTCCCGTTCGGGTGCTATCCGCGCGACGTCTTCAAGCGCGTCGGCATGTTCGACGAGGAAATGATTCGCAATCAGGACGATGAGTTCAACAACCGCATCATCCGCAAGGGCGGCAGGGTGATGTTGATCCCGGACGTCGTGTGCTACTACTACGCGCGGGGCTCCTTCGCGAAGGTCGCTCGCATGTTCTACCAGTACGGCGCGTTCAAGCCGCTCGCGGCTCGGAAATCGGGCCGCATCATGACGCTGCGCCAGCTCATCCCTGCGATGTTCGTCACCGGACTGGGCGTCTCGCTGCTCGGCGCCCTCGTCTCCTCGCGCGCGGCCGTCACCGCGGCCGCCATTGCCAGCGCCTACGCACTGAGTGTGCTCGGTTGCGCCCTGCTCGTTGCGAAGAAGCACGGGTTCCGCTGCGCCGTGGCGATCGCCGGCGTCTTCCCCGTTCTGCATACGAGCTATGGCGTCGGTTTCCTGCGCGGTCTCTGCGATGGGCTGTTAGGCCGCCGCGGCCGCTGGCGTGATCCCGCGGTGTTGCGGCTGTCGCGCTGATGATGGTCCCCCCACCCCTGGCCCACCCGCCGGCCGCGCTGCCCGGAGGTGGCCGCCGGCGAACGGTCCGGGCTTCGGCGCCACGGCGCCATCCAACCCGGCGGGACGCGCTCCGCGTATTGATGATCACGAGCGAGTGGCCGGAACCCGACAGCGCTCGCCCCACGCACTTCATCCGGCGCCAGGCCGAGTTTCTCACGGCGGCGGGCGTGTCCGTCGATGTGTTCGCGTTCCGCGGCGGCAAGAATCCCTTGAACTATCTCGCGGCCTGGAGCCGCGTGTGGCCGCGGCTGCAATCGGGCCGGTACGATCTCGTGCACGCGCAGTTCGGCCAGAGTGGCCTGCTGGCGTTGCCTCGTTCGCTGCCGCTCGTGGTCACGTTTCGCGGTTGCGATCTCCACGGAATCATCGGCGATCGACGGGCGCGGATTACGCTGCGGGGCCGCCTCCTGCGCCGCGCGTCGCGCTTCGTCGCGCGGACGGCCGACGCCGTGATCATCGTGTCCGAGCATATGCGGCGCCTCATGAAAACGCGGGCCCCTGTGCACGTCATCCCCTCGGGATTGGACCTTCGCCTCTTCCGCCCCCATCCGCAGGCTGAAGCCAGGCAACAGCTCGGATTCGATCCGGACGAGCGGTTGGTGCTATTTGTGGGATGTCCGGACGAAGCGCGGAAGCGCTACGGGTTGGCGCAGCGAGCGGTCAACCTGGTGAACGAGCGTCTCTCCGCTCCCGCCCGACTCATCGTGGGCTGGGGCGTGCCGCATAGCAAGATGCCGCTCTACATGAGCGCCGCCGACGTGCTGGTGGTGACCTCCATGCTGGAAGGGTCGCCGAATGTCGTGAAAGAGGCGCTAGCCTGCAATCTGCCGGTCGTTTCGGTCGCCGTGGGCGATGTGCCCGAGCGATTGCGCGGCGTCACGGGAACGGAGCTCTGCGAGGACGACCGGCCCGAAACGATCGCGGCGGGACTCGAGCGCGTGCTCCGCCGCGGCGGACGGATCGATGGCCGCACCGCGGTCCGCGATCTGGACGAAGAGCTCCTGACGGAGCGGGTCATCGACGTCTACCGCGCGGTGCTGCGCGGCCCCCCCCGGAGCCGATGATGAAAATCGCCTTCCTGACCCAGTACTATCCGCCCGAAATCGGCGCCCCCCAGGGC
>DASZNX010000261.1:0-2125 GCA_035551075.1 Gemmatimonadales bacterium
CACGGGTCCTTCATCCTCTTCCGGAAAGTCGATGTCGTATGCGATCAGTGCTTCAAGCTCCAGAATCTCGGTACGCAAGGCTGCCAGGCGATCGGAAAGCCCGCGCTCGAGCTGGCGAAGCGCGAGACGCCGCTGCGCCGGCGCACCGGCATCGATGAGATCGGCGGTCGCTTCCGCCTGGAGCAAGTCCATTTTGCCGTTGAGTACCGCGCGGCGCGTGAACTCACCGGGCGCCGCCGGACGAGCGCCCGCAGCCACCAGCGCCGCGACGGCCGCGGCCGGCACCGCCAGGCCACCGTGCGTCGAGATCTCGACCAGGTCTTCGCCGCTATACGAGTGAGGCGCGGGAAAGCAGGCCGCGAGCACGTCATCGATCGGCTCGCGCGACTCCGGATCGACGAGGCGTGCGCGGAATACGGTGCGTGGCGGCGTGGAGTGAAACGGGTCGAGACAGCGGGCGGCGATAGCGAACGATCCGGCGCCCGAGAGGCGAATCAGGGCGAGCGCGCTGCGACCCGGTGGCGTCGCGAGCGCGACGATGGGGTCAGAGAGCAGTCTAGGTCTTCGCGGGTTTCGTTACCACGCGGGCTGCCCCGCCGCCTCCGGCCCCGCTCGCCGTGACCGGAGCTTCGCGGAGCCGGCGCTTCGCAATCAGGTACTGCTGCGGGATACTGAACAGATTCTGCGCCGCGTAATAGAGGTTCAAGCCCGATGCGAAATTCAGGAACAGCACCGTCATGAACACCGGCATGAAATACATCATCGACTTGGTCTGCGGATTCGGCGGGACACCGATCTGGCCCACCTTCTGGAGCGCGAACATCGACAGACCGAGAATGATGGGGATGATGTAGTACGGATCCGGGCGCGAGAGGTCCGGCAGCCAGAGGAACGGAACGCCCCGGAAGATGATCGTGTTCGCGAAGACGAAGAACAGCGCGATCAGCACCGGCCAGGGAATCAGCATCGGCAGGCAGCCGCCGAACGGATTCACTTTGTGCTCCTTGTAGATCCGCAACATCTCGCGCTGCAGCCGCTCCGGATCGTTCTTGTACTTATCCTGTGTCTCCTTGAGCAGCGGCTGCACGGCCTGCATCCGGATCCCCGACTCCATTGCCTTCTGGTTCAAGGGCCACAGCAGGACCCGGATAATGATGCCGAACAGAATCAGACCCCAGCCGTATGCGATGCCGAGGCGCTCATGCATCCACAGCAAAATGCTCGTGACAAACAGCGAGACCGGCCGGATAATCGGCCGGAAGATGCTCCAGCCGTATGGATTGGCGTCGTCGAGATCGTGCCCCATGCGCGACAACTGCCGGTAATCGAGCGGACCGGCATACACCTGATAGTGGAAGACACCGCCCTGCACCGGCATCGTCAGCGTCACATCGGCGCGCGATGCCAGCTTGCCGGTGCGCACACGGCCCACGGCAATCGCTCCACCGAACGTCGGTTGCCCCTCTTCGAGCGCCAGCGCCGCGGTGAAGAAGTATTTCGATTTCACGCCGGCCCACTCGAATGGACCGTCGAGCAGCGTGCGCTCTCCGGCCTTGAGTTTTGAGAAATCGGTGCGCTCGGTCTTCGACGCCTTCGTCACCACCGCGTCGTGCCGATAATCGTCGAGCGAATCCTTTTCGGCCGAGCGCAATCCGTCCGCCAGCCCGATCAGGAGCACTGCACCGCCATTGCCCATGCCGCGGACCGTGCCGGCGACATCGAAGCGATACTCGTCCGGCACGAAGCGGTACTCGAGCGTCACGTGAGCACCGCCCCGATCCGCGTCGAAGCGGAGGGACTGCTGACCTTGTCCGGTATAGACGACCAACCCAGATACATCCGGCGTCGGCTGAAAATTCCAGTCGTCGAGCGACACCGTATCGCCGCTCGGCAGGACGAGCCGATGGCGCAGAAACGCGCTCCCGGGGGGAACGAGATCAACCGGCTTGGCCGAGTCCCCTGGTGCAAACGATTGATATTGCGTCAGTTCCGCGGATACGAGCCGGCCGCCATGGGTCGAGAAACCGAACCGATAGAGAGGCGACGTAACCCAGACGATGCGGCCTGTATCTGATGGGATGGCGGGCGTTTTCGACGGACCGACGGGCTGACGGCTGGATGGGCC
>DASZNX010000262.1:0-4989 GCA_035551075.1 Gemmatimonadales bacterium
GCTCCGCTGTGAAGAGGCTCGTCACGAAGGACTATCCACTCTTCCTGTCGCGCTACTCGCGCCAGACACCACTCGCAGGCTGTGGCAAGTCTCGTCACTCGCCCGGCATGCGGGAGTAAAGCCGGGGATGACGGTCAGTCAAGCGATCGGCCTTTGTCCCGCGTTGCGGCTCATCGAACCCGATCCGGTCCATTACGACGAGCAGTTCGCTGCGTTGCTCACGGCATTGAGTGAAGTGAGTCCGGTTGTCGAACCTGGAGAATTGGGATTGGCATATGTGGGATGTGACGGTTTGGAGGGAATCTATGGTGGGCCTGAAGAAGTCCTCGCAGCGATTCAAATGCGGATTGCGGAATACGGAATGCGGAATTTATCGGAAAGCGTCGAAGAGCCCACGACCTCTACGTACCATTCCACATTCCACACTCCGCGTTCCGTAGTCCGACTGGGTTGGGGAGTGGGGAAATTCACCGCTTGGGTCGCGGCCAGCCGCGCCAAGCCGAGCGAAGCGATTGTTGTTCCAGCAGGTGAAGCGCAGAAGTTTCTCGCTTCCCAACCCATCGCCGTTCTGCCGCTCGATCCCGATACGCATCGCCGGCTGCGTCAGCTCGGCATTCGCACGCTCGGCGCGCTGGCGGCGTTGCCCGAAGCTGCGGTAACCGCGCAGTTCGGCAATCCAGGTCGGCGACTCTGGCTGCTCGCGGCCGGCCGCGTCACCGAGCCGGTCGAGGGACGCATCGTCCCGGAGCCGATCGTTGCCACGCTCTCGTTCTTCACGCCGGTGAGTGAGCGCGAGCTGCTGTCGCATTCGCTCGATCAATTGATTGCGCGCGCGCTCAAACACCCGCGCCGGATCGGCTGGCGCGTCCAGGCATTGCGTGTGCGCGCGGAGCTCGAAGGCGGCGGCTCATGGCTCACCGCGCATCTTCTCAAGGAGCCGACCGCCGACGCAACACGCATTGCCGCTCCACTCCGGACACGCCTCGAGCAATCGCCGCCCACCGGCGGGGTCGAGCGTCTCGTGCTCGAGTTCACCGGGTTCGCTCCGGGCACCGACGAGCTGCAACTGTTCGCCCGTGATGCGCAGGCGGCGGCACGCGCGGGACAGCAGCGCGCGTTGCGCAGTGCCGCGCGAGAAATTCGCATGCGCGTCAAACGCGCTGGTCTATACCACATCATCGAGGTGCAGCCATGGTCACGCCTTCCCGAGCGCCGCTACGCACTGATCGACTTCGAGTCGTAAATGAGCCGTCACCGGTAGCGGTGGAGTTCGATGAATTCGGTGTGATGACGGTCGGACGGCCTGACGGCCGGACGGTCGGTCAAGTCGAGGCCATTCTTGAATCGTGGCGTATCGACGATGAATGGTGGCGCGAATCCATTTCGCGCTCGTACATGGAATTATTGCTGGTGGGAGGGAAACACATTGTGATTTTTCAGAATCTCATCACCGGCCTGTGGTACATGCAGCAGCCTTAACCCGACCGTCCGACCGTCTGGCCGTCTGGCCGTCTCTTATGTACACCGAGCTCCACTGTCATTCCGCATATTCTTTTCTCGATGGCGCGTCACCGCCCGACGAACTCCTCGCCGAGGCGCACCGGCTGGGCTATCCCGCCATCGCGCTCACCGATCGCAACGGCATCTATGGCTCGCTCGCGTTCGCTCATGCCGCACAACCCCTCGGCATCCAGGCAATCACGGGAGCCGAGATCACGCTCACCGATGGCTCGCAGCTGATCCTGCTGGCCGAGACACCCCAGGGGTACTCGAACCTGTGCCGGCTATTGACGGAGACGCACCTTGGCGCGGACCGGCTCGATCCGCGTCTGCCGCTCGAGGCGCTCGCGGCGCGACATGATGGACTGATCATTCTCTCAGGGTCCCGGCGCGACGGATTGCTGCCGCACACTATCGAATCCGATGGGCTTTGCGCTGCTCGCAAACTCGCCGAACAGTGCAGGGCGATGTTCGGTCGCGACCGATTTTTCGTTGAAATCCAAAGAAATCGGGTGCGTGGTGACCTGGCTTTGAGTCGGGCCTTAATCGACCTGGCGGTAGACTTGCAACTTGGCGTCATAGCAACTGGAAGCATCCATTATCACACCCGGAACCTTCACCGCTTGCACGACGTCATGGTCGCGATCCGCCACCGGACGACGCTCGATGGCTCGCATCGGGTCCGAAAGCCAAATAGCGAATTTTGCTTGCGGCCACTGGAAGAAATCGTGGCGCTGTTCAATGACTGTCCAGATGCTGTCGCGATGACGTTGACCATTGCCGAGCGTTGCAAAGCGTTCGATTTGACCCGCGACCTAGGCTACACTTTCCCCGACTTTCGAGGTGCCGACCGCGCTCCCGCGCCTCAGGCGCTCGGCGAGCTGTGCCGCGCCCGGCTGGATGAACGCTACCCCGAAGACTCCGTCTACCGCGCTCAGGCGATCCGTCGACTGGACGAAGAGCTCAAGCTCATCGAGCTGCACAAACTCAGCGGCTTCTTTTTGGTCTATCACGATCTGTTCGATCTCGCGCGGGAAGTCGCCGTCGACGTCCGGCGCGGCTCGCGACGCGCGAGCGGCAATCTGCTCCCCGGCCGGGGCCGCGGCTCATCCGTCTCGTCGATCGTTTGCTACCTGCTTGGCCTCTCGCACATCGATCCGATCGCCAACAAGCTCTTCCTCGGCCGCTTTCTGAACGAAACGCTCGCGTCGGTGCCGGATATCGATCTCGACTTCCCGCGCGAGATCCGCGAGGAGCTGATCCGTCGAGTCTATACGCGCTACGATCCCGAGCACGTGGGGCTCGTGTGCTCGTTTCCCACGTATCGGTTGCGATCGGCGGTCAGAGAAATCGGCAAGGCGCTGGACCTGCCGCTGGGAGAAATCGAGCTGGTCGCCAAACTGGCGGATGGGCGGGCCGATGAGCTGCCGGACGAGATGGAAAACCTGCCGGGATTCGCCGGACGCAAAGATGCGCCGCTCTGGAAAGAGCTGTGCCAGCTCGCGCACGAGATTCGCGGGCTTCCCCGGCATGTGTCCCAGCACCCCGGGGGCATGATCATTTCCTCCCGCCCTCTCATCGAGCTCGTGCCGCTCGAGCGCGCCGCGATGGAAGATCGCGTCGTGTGTCAGTGGGACAAAGATTCCTGCGACGACGCGCGCTTCATCAAGATCGATTTCCTCGCGCTCGGCATGTTGTCGCTCGTGGAAGAATGCGTCGAGCTGATCGCGCGTCGCACCGGGACCCCGCCCGATCTCTCCCGCATCGATTTCGAAGACCCGGCGATTTACGATCGCATCTGCGCCGGCGATACGATCGGCCTCTTTCAAATCGAGAGTCGCGCGCAGATCCAGATGATTCGCCGCAGCAGGCCGCGCAATCTCGAAGACCTGGCCGTCGAAGTCGCGATCGTGCGGCCGGGGCCGATCGTCGGCGGCGCCGTCAACCCATATGTGCGGCGGCGCGAAGAGCAACGCCGCGCGCACGCCGCCGGCCAGCCGTACGAGCCGCCCGTCGATCATCCCCTGTTGCGCGACTGCCTCGCCGAAACGCTCGGCGTGATTCTCTATCAGGATCAGGTGCTGCAGGTCTGCCAGGCCCTCGCGGGATTCACGACCGGACAATCCGAAGCACTGCGCCGTGCCATGAGCCGGCGCCGCTCGCACGATCTGATCGCCGGCTTCTGGGAAGAATTCCGCCGCGGCGCGCTGGCACGCGGCGTTCCCGAAGCAACTGCCGAAAGAGTCTTTGGCCAGGTCATCGCCTTCAGCGAGTTCGGATTTCCCAAATCCCATGCGGCCGCGTTCGGACTGCTTGCGTATCAGTCGGCGTGGCTCAGACACTATCACCCGGTCGAGTACTACGTCGCGCTCTTCAATAATCAGCCGATGGGCTTTTATTCGATCGATGCACTGGGCCGCGACGCCATGCGCAACGGCATCGCGATGCGCCTGCCCGACATCAACGTGAGCGACGTGTGGTGCACGGTTGAACGGGAAACGGGAAACGGGATGCGCGATGCGTCGGCGCTTCGTGTGGGTTTGGGATTCATTCGCCACTGGAGCGAAGAGACCGCCACCGCCGCAGTCGAGGAGCGCGAGCGCAACGGACCGTTCAAGAGCGTCGGCGATTTCATCCGCCGCGCGCCGCCCAAACTCAAGCGCACGGCTATCGAAGCCCTCATGTGGGTTGGTGGCTGCGACGGTTTTGGGCTGACCAGGCGCGAGCTACTCTGGCAAGTCGGTCTCTGGCTGCCGCCCAAAGCTTCCCAATCCGGTGATGGCCGCGGCCGCCGCCAGCTCGAGCTCGCCCTGAATCACCCCCATGAGCAGCTCGCATTCGGCGGACTTGCCCCCCACGAACGCCTGCTGGCCGAATACGCCACCCTCGGCTTCTCGGCGAGTGGCCATCCTTTGTCGTTAGTACGGAGTGCTTTACCCGATGGTCTGACACTGAGTCGCGACCTGGAAAGACTCAAGGCGGGCGTAAAATGTCAGGTCGCCGGCCTCGTCGTCGCGCGACAACGTCCCGAGACCGCCAAGGGGACCGTCTTCCTCCTGGTAGAAGATGAAACAGGAATGACGAATGTGATCGTGCGGACTGATGTCTATGACCGCTATCGCGCGGCTGTGCGCGGCGAGCCGTTTGTGCTGGTAAGCGGCAAATTGGCCAAGGACGATGGTACAGTGAACGTGCTCGCGGAAGAAGTAAAAGGGCTTCAAATGCGGCGCACTGTCAGAACCTCTGCCAACCTCGACAACCTCCACCAACCTCCGTGGCAGTTCCTCCGCGCCATGCGTCGCGTCGCACCCGATTCCAAAGATTGGGGATGACTGCACTCCCTCCTCCCTGCGCCCTTGGTCTTCGGGTAAGGTCCGGCTGGGCTGCTGTCGTGCTGCTGGCCGGCCCGCGCCACGCGCCACGCGTGATCGACCGCCGCGTTCTCGAATTGAGTGATCCCGACGTCCCGCATTCCCGCCAGCCTTATCA
>DASZNX010000263.1:0-13948 GCA_035551075.1 Gemmatimonadales bacterium
TGACATACGCGGCCGCTGCCGGCAGGGCGAACAACAGCATGGCCACGAGGACATAGGCGCGCGACTCGACCACGGCTGCGGGAAAATCGCGTAGCACGTACTCCAGAAATGGCGTGCGATTGCGGCGGCGCGCGCGATAAAGTGCGTTGTGCCCGGCGCTCACCACCCGCTCCTGATAATCGATGACGCGCTGATCGAGCTGATACGTGCGCGCCCGCGCGAGATCGGCGGCGACTTCACGGTACTGCGCCGCGAACCGCGGAATCTCGCCGGTCGCGAGCGCGCCGACGCCGGTGCGCTCCATCCGCAGCGCGAGCTTGTGGAATGTCTCCCACGCATCGCGCTTGCGCGCGAGAAAGCGCTCGGCGGTCATGGTGGTTCGGCCGATGGCTCCGGCCTGGGCGCGCGTGGCGAAGCGGCTGCGGCGTTTGGCCTGCTCCGCGCTGAAGACTTCGACGAGATAGGCATTGATGTCGTCGGTGCGCCGCGGAATCCGCCCCTCGAAACGCCGCGCCAGATCCCTGCCGATGCGGAATTGGACATCGGGCGCCAGCGTGTTCATCCGGCCGAGGAATCGGTCCAGCAGGCGGAATTCGTCTTCGCTCAGTTCGGGGGGGCCTGTCTCGATGGGTTCTTCCTGCGGTGCTGCCTGTGCGTCCTGTTGCTGGGCGCCGATCGTCCAGGTCGTTGGCCTGTCCCGTACCACGATCGTTCCCGCCGCCATATCCCCAAGCCGCTTGTTGCTGGAATTGACGAACATCGCGACCAGCGCGGGGAGGACCGGCGGGATGAAGTAACAGTCCAGCAGGCGAACCAGATTGCGCACCACCGCGGCGCCGGGCGTCACCGGACGCCCGGTATCCATCACGACGCGGATGCCGAGGGCCTGCTTCCCCGGAGTGCGGCCGCCGTTGAGTCCCTCGAACAGCGCGAAGTAGCCCCAGAGCACCAGAAACATGAGCAGCACGAGAATCGCGGTGGCCCACCCGCGCGCCACGCTGCCTCGCACATCGAGCCAGGAGTACACCATGGTCAAGGCCAGGAGCGTGAGCGACAGAATAAAGAAATCGAGCAGCGCCGCAGCCATGCGCGAGCCGATCCCAGCCAGCTCGAATCGCATGTCGACGTGCTCGGGGGTTTCGACGCCGTAGTGCTGGCGCAGGTCGAGATCGAGGTCTCGCGCGGAAGGCGTCACGTCCTCATCTTACCGCCATCCCCGACACCGAGGTAGACGGACGATGGCCGACCTGAAGCCGATGGACCTCGGCGAGATCCTGGATGGGGCGCTGACGATTTTTCGCCGTCATTTTCTGCTGTTCATGAAGATCGGGATCATCGCTCTGGTTTCCAGTTGCCCTCACCATCTATGTCGCGCTCGCCGGCGGGACCGAACAACACGTCGGAATCGCATTTCTCGTCACGGTGATCCGGTATTTCGCCGGCTTGTTCCTCACGGCGAGCGCCGTCCGGGTGATCTCGGATTCCTACCTCGGCCGGCGACCCGAGCTGTCCGATGCCATCTCGCTGGGAAGCTCGAAGATCATGCCGCTCTTCGTCGTGGGATTGGGCAAAGGACTGCTGATCGGCCTCATCCTGTTTGGCGTCATCCTGGTCGGCGCCTTGACGTTTCCCGCCATGATCGCGGGCGGCGGCGGCGGCATCGAGGTATTCGCCGTCCTCCTGGTCGTCTTGGGCGGATGCTGGCTGGTCACCTTCGTGGCGTGCGGATATGCGGTCACTACCCCGGTGGTCGTGCTTGAAGAGCTCAACGCATCATCCGATGCGTTCGGACGTTCGTGGGATCTTACCCGCGGCTTCAAGCTCAAGATTTTCCTCATCTCGCTTGTGTCGGCGGCCGTCGTGTTCGTTCCCGGCATCGCGATTGGCCTCCTGGGCGAGAGCCTGGCCGGGGAGATGCCCGTCGTCGGACAAGCAGTTCAAATCGTTTCCGCCGCGCTCCCGATCCTCCTTACGCCGCTGTTCTCGTGTGTCTTGACGCTGCTCTACTACGATCTGCGCGTGCGTCGCGAAGCCTTTGACCTCGAGGTGCTCAGCGAGCAGCTGGGGGCGCTGCGCTGACCGCACTCGCGCATCTCGCTGGGCAGGTCAACCAGATTCCGGCCGATTCCATTCGGCGGGTCGTCCGATCCGTGTTCGCGCAACCCGACTATCAATGGGTGGCCCGCCGGGAGCCGCTCATGTGGCTCCGGAAGTTGTTCATCCGCTTTATCGATTGGATCGACAGCCTCTCGCGCTCGCATCCCGCCGGCTATAACGCACTGCTCGTCGTCTTGATCGTCGTCCTGGTGATCGTCGTGGGGCACATCGGCTATGTGATCTGGCGAATCACCCGCACGGCAGAACATGGCACGCAGGGCGACGGCGGTACCATGGGCGTGGTGCACGACGCGGCGCAGCACCTGGCCCGCGCCGAAGAGCTCGCGCGCGCGGGCCGTTACGTGGAAGCATTAGGCCATCGCTTTCTCGCGGTGGTGTTGGAGCTCGATCGCGCCGCGGCGCTCAAATTCCACGCCTCGAAGACGCCGGCCGAGTATCTCTGGGAGGTACGTCTCGACGAACCGGGCCGGGAGTCGTTCCGCGGGCTCGTCTCGGAGCTGTACCGTCACCTGTTCGGCGCGGTGCCGTGCGGGGAAACCGAATATCGCGCCTTCGGCGATGCGGCACAGGAGCTGACGAGGCATGTCGTCCCGGCTTGAGATCTGGCTGGCGGCGCTCCTGGCCTTCGCCATCGGGCTCGCGGTCTGGGCAGCTCACCGGACGCCAAAGCCGCCCGAACAGGATATGCGGGCGTCGACGCTCCTCGCCGGCCCGCAGGGCAGCCGCGCCGTGTACGATGTGCTCATCCGACTCGGCCGGCCCGTGCAACGCCGGCGAGCGCCGCTGTACGCGTTTGCGAGCGACACAGCCCGCCGCGCGGCGCTGCTCGTCGTCCTCGATCCGCCGATGGCGCTGGAGCCGGCCGAGCTGGAGCAGGTGGTGCGGTATGTCCGGCAAGGCGGGGCCGTATTGAGCGCGGGCTCAGGTGGCGGCATTCTGCGCTGCGTTGGCTGGCGGTTGCAGCAACCGGATCGCTGGTCCGATGACAGCATCGAGGTGAGCGAACCGGCGGGCTTTTCGGGATCGTTGCCGCCGGTCGACCGCGTGCTCGTGCCGCGATCGAAAGACTCGACGCAGGTCGAGGAGCTCCGCGGGCTGGTGAAGCACAAGGATGAATCCGAGAACGGCTGCGCGCGGCTGGTGGCGGAGCGGCGAGAGCCCCTGCTGTACGCGGCGAACGGCCGGCCGGTCCTGCTGCGCCTCTGGTATCACGGCGGTGGGAGCATCACGCTCGCGTCCGACCCGGGGTGGTTCACGAATCAGGTGTGGCGCGACACCGACGTTCCCCTGATCGCGTTGCCGTTGTTCACCGCGCCGCTCGATGTCAAACGCGGCGGCCGGCGTCGCATCGTGGTGGACGAGTACCACCAGGGCTTTGGCGGCGGTGAGCATTCTCTCGTGTCGCTCTCGTGGGACTGGCTGCGCCAGTCGCCGGTCGGGTGGGCGGTGCTCCAGATTCTCGCGGTCGCGCTCGTCTGGCTGGCGGTGGTGGCGGTGCGATTCGGTCCCGCGCGCGACGTGATCGAACGGCGCCGCCGCTCTCCGCTCGAGCATCTCGAGGCGTTGGGCGCCGGACTCGAAAGCGCGCACGACGAAGAGACGGCGGTGCAGCGGCTGGTCGCCGGCCTGCAACGGCGACTGGGTGTTCACCGCAGTGGAAGCGCCACGAAGGGAGGGGCCGGGGGGGCCGGCGGGGCCGGGGGGGCCGCCACCGACGCATGGCTCGAGGGGCTCGAGCTCGCGATGCGCCGGCCCGAAGGCCGCGCCGCCGTCCGGCGGTTGCGACACCTCATCAAGGAACGCAATGGGAGCGATGGCGATCGCGTTTTCGCCGCCGCGCAAGCCGTGGAGGACGTGTGGGAGGAACTGCGCCCGCGCTCGAAGCGCGAGCAATTCTAGACTCGCTGCGCCGGGTGGTGCTCGGTCAGGACACCGCGCTGCGTGAGGTCCTCGTGTGTTTGCTCGCCCGCGGCCACATTCTGCTCGAGGGTGTGCCCGGCACGGCGAAGACGCTGCTCGTCCGCACACTCGCGCTGGCCATGCGCGTGCGTTTCGTGCGTATCCAGTTCACACCGGATCTGATGCCGGCCGACATCACCGGAATCACCATGCTGACGGGCGGAGGTGGGACCCAGGAGTTCACGTTCCGCGCGGGTCCGATCTTCGCGGATCTCGTGCTCGCCGATGAGATCAACCGCGCCCCCGCCAAGACACAGGCCGCCCTGCTCGAAGCCATGCAGGAACGCACCGTCACGGTGGACGGCAATAGTCATCTCCTCTCCCCGACGTTCACGGTATTCGCTACACAGAATCCGATCGAATTCGAGGGCACCTATCCATTGCCCGAGGCCGAGCTCGATCGCTTCATGGCGAAAGTACAGATCGGGTATCCGACGGCGACGGTCGAACAGGGAATCCTCACGCGCTACGTCGAAGGGTTCGAAGCCGATCGCACGGAGACGTATGGCGTGACGCCCGTGATCGATGCCGCTGGTCTGGAGCAGTTGCGGTCGACGGTGGAGGCCGTGCGCGTCGAGCCACGGATCACCGGCTACATCACCGCGATTGTGCGCGCCACGCGCGAGGCCGCCTCGCTCACCCTGGGCGCAAGCCCGCGCGCCGGCGTCGCGCTATTCAAGGCGGCGCGCGCGGCCGCGCTGCTCGAAACGCGCGACTACGTCATCCCCGACGACGTCAAGCAGCTCGCCCCCGCGATCCTGCGGCACCGCGTCAGCGTCGCGCCGGAGCTGGAGCTCGAGGGGGTCACCGCGGATCAGGCGTTGAAGGCCATTCTCGACCGGATCGAAGCGCCCACCGCGTAATGGTTGCGTTCGTCGTTTCCGGTCTGGTGCTTGCCGGATTTGTCGGGCTCTGGATCGTGCTCGGCACTCCACGGGGTTCATCCGGTGGGGTGTTGTGGACGCCGCGCGCGCTGTCAATCGCCGCGGCACTCGCCGTGATCGGTGTCCTCGGCTTTTGGGTGCCGTGGGCGCTGGACGCGATGCTCGTTGCCGACGCGGTGTTGATTGCATTGATCTGGCTCGATGCGACTTTGGCGCTGCGCGTGAGTACTGACGCTGCCGCTCCTGCCGCCTCTGTACTCGTTAGCCGGGAGCCGATCCCCGCGTTGTCGGTGGGCCACGTTGGCGAAGTGACCTATCGCTGGACCAACGCTTCCGCGCGCCGGGCACGCCTCGAGGTGCGTGAAATCCGGCCGGACATTCTGGGCGGCGCGCAGTCACCACGCGTCGTGGGAGTCGCCGCCGACGCGACGACGACGGACACGGTACCGGTGGTGCCGTTGCGTCGCGGGCGCGAGGTCACGGGCGGCTTCTTCGTCGACAGCATCGGGCCGCTCGGATTGGGGCGCCGTCGTCTCCGCTTCGAGCTGCCGTGGGAGGTCGTCGTCTACCCGTCGCTCGCCTCGGTGCGACTGCGGGCTTCGGTCGCCGAAGCGCTGCGCCGGCGCGATGCCGGCACGAAACCGGTGCGGCAGCTGGGCGAGGGCCGCCTGTTCGAGTCGCTCCGCGAGTGGGTACCCGGTGACGACCTGCGGCACATCGACTGGAAGGCGACCGCCCGGCGCCGCAAGGTCATCACGCGACAGTACGAAGCGGAACGGCGCCAGCAGGTATTGCTGGTGCTCGACACCGGCCGCTTGATGACCGCCGAAGTGACCGCGGGTGTCGCCCGGCTCGATTTTGCCGTGCAAGCGGCGCTCGAGCTCGCCTATGCCGCCGCGCAGTACGACGACAACGTCGGGGTCATGACGTTCGCCGATGGCGTGCAGCACTTTGTCGCTCCCGAGCGGGGCCGCACCGGCGTGCGCCGCGTGCTCGACGTGCTGGCGGTCGTCCAACCGAAGCTGGTCGAACCCGACTACCCGGGCGCGTTCCGCTATCTCGCGGCGCGCAATCGCAAGCGTGCCCTCACCGTGCTGTTCACCGATGTCATCGATCGCTTCGCGTCTGACGCGCTCGTGGCGAACGTGGCGACACTCCGGCCACGCCACTTGCCGCTGGCGGTTACGTTGCGCAATCCGGAGCTCGATGCCGCCGCGACCCTGCGCCCCGAGACGCCACAGGATGCATTTCGAAAAGCGGCCGCGGAGGAATTGTTACACGCGCGCGAAGAAGCGCTGGGGCACATGCGGCGGGCGGGCGTCCTGGTGATTGATGTCACACCGCAACGCGCCGCACAGGCGGTGGTGGCCAAGTATTTGGATTTAAAGAGGAGAGGAACGCTGTAAGTCACATTTTTTGCACCGCCATGCCGCGTATTGTATGTTCGGTCCTCAAGCAACGGATTGGACTGGATGCGCGGTCGCAATCGAGCATCTCTGGCAGCGGCCCTCCTTGGTGCCGCCTGTGCCTTTCCGACAGATAAGAGCGATAAGGTCTTCGTGACACTGGACGCCCCGTCCCATGTCGTGTTGCGGGGTCAGGATATGTCGGTGTACGCGCAAGCCTGGCGCGTGAGTGGCGTCGATACCCAGGCGATTACCAACGTCGCGTTCGATTTCGCCTCGGGCAGCTCAATTGCACTTGTAAAGAATGAAGGTGGCGGCTACGCGACCGTGACCGGCGTCAATAGCGGCAACGTGGACATCGTCGCGCGCGCCGTGTCATTCGAAAAGGCGGAAGCCGCCGATCTCCCGCTGCGCATCTCCAGTCCGCTCGAGATCGACAGCGTCCGTCCGAAGACCGCGCGCTATGGCCAAGTCCTGACGGTGTACGGCGTCGGCGTCGATTCGATGTTCCTGGCCAGCCTCGGCGGCGCCAATCTGATCGAATACCCGTTCTCTCGATTGCGCGATCCGGCCACGGGTCTCGGACGCATTTCCTTTTGGGTACCACCACCGGCGCGCACCGACTCCCTGTTCTACCTCGGCTCGGGTGTCTTCGGCTACGACACGGCGATTACGAACGTCCTCAAGGATGACATCTTCGAGCCCAATGACACGGTGCCCTCACTCATCAATCTCGATGCCGGTGGCCCGTGGCCCGGTACCGTGCTGGCTCCGATTCTCTGGACGAATCCGGCACTGGCGTTCGAGCCGGTCGACCGCGCAACGCTGGGCATAGATTGGTTCCGGTTCAGCACGAGCGACACGACGCAGGCGCTCACGTTCTTCATCAAATACCCCTCGTTCGGCGACACGGCGGCCACGCGTACGTTCCTGATCGACTCGCTGGCGTACAACGCCGGCGGGGCGGGCGACCCGGTGGAAAAGTTCTACGGGCGTCCGACCGGCGATTACATCGGCTCGGATTTTTACCACTGCCAGGGCTACGAATTCGACCCGGCGCAAGTGTCGCGCGAGTCGACGACTGTGGCGCTGAAGACGCTGCCGAGTCACGCGATTCACATCATCACGTTCTTCTCGCGGCCGCAGCGCTACGGCCTCACCGTCGCCAAGGGCTACTTCACTGCTGATTCGCGGATCCAGCCCGATAAGTACGAAGAAAACGATTTCTGCCACTTCGTCGACAGCATCCCGGGACAGCCCAATCCACCGGGACGCATCCACGTCTCCACGGTGGCATTCAGCGATACCATGAACATCGACAATCCCTTCGAGATCGACTGGTATCGGCTCGAGGTGCCTTCGCACAACCTCGGCGACTCCGTTCTCATTCGACTGCAAGGCAGGCCGTTCGTAGCGGGCCAGGATTCGTCGGACATCGACATCTATGTGCTCACCGTCCCAGGATCCACGGGCAACCTGACCGAGGTCGATTCATCGATCGCGGGAGGATCATCGGAGAGCATCCTCGCCGACCTGCCGGCCGGCTCCTATTACCTCGCCGTCGTCGACTACGCGGGGGTAGCCGAGCGGTACTCGATGTGCGTGCGTGAGATCATGCTGCTGGCGCCGAAGACCTGCAATCTCATTCTTCCTGGGCCGCCTGCGGCGGGCCCCGCGCTGAACAAACGTCGGCAGCAATTCGCCGCGCCGCTCCGCAGCAGCGGAGCGAGCGGAACGCCGAGCCTGTTTGGCTCGCACCGGCAGCAATGACGGGCGCCGCGATGATGGAGTGCTTGAAGTGCCACACTCCGCTGCCCAACGGCAGCAAGTTCTGCTATGCCTGCGGCGCCGACGTGACCGGCGGCGGTACGATGAGCGCGACCGCGAGCGGCACCGAAGGATTGATGGCGCGCCTGCAGCGCCTGGTCGAGGGGAAATACAAGATCGAGCGCATGGTGGGAAAGGGCGGCATGGGCGCCGTCTTTCTGGCGCATGACTTGACCCTCGAGCGCGAAGTCGCGATCAAAGTCCTGCCACCCGACATCTCGATGGACGAGCACATCGTCAAGCGCTTCCAGCAGGAAGCCAAGACGGCGGCGAAGCTCGACCACCCGAACATCATCCCGATCTATCGCGTCGAAAGTGAAGGCGGGCTCAACTACTTCGTGATGAAATACATCGCGGGTACGTCACTGGAAGACGTGCTCGATCAGAAACAGCCGCTCGCGATCGACTACATCCAGCGCGTGTTGTGGGAAGCGGCCTGCGCGCTGGGTCACGCCCATCAGCGCGGCGTCGTCCACCGTGACGTCAAGCCCGCCAACATCATGTTCGACCACGACGGCCGCGTGATGCTGACCGATTTCGGGATCTCGAAAGCACTGCAGGCGGCGAGCGGATTTACCGGCACGGGCATGATCATCGGGACGCCGCACTACATGGCGCCCGAGCAGGCCAAGGGCGGCACCGTCGACGGCCGGGCCGATCAGTACTCGCTCGCCGTCGTGGCGTACCGCATGATCACGGGCGAGCTGCCCTACACGGGCGACTCCGTTCACACAATCCTCTATAAACACATCTTCGAAGAAGTGCCCCGCGTGAGCGGCAAGCGGATCGGGACGCCGGAGCATCTCACTACGACGGTGTCGCGCGGGCTCGCGAAAGAGCCGGAGCAGCGGTTTGCCACGATGGAAGAGTTCGCGACTGCCGTATGGCCCGAGCAACCTGTGACCGCGTCCAAGCCGGGCGCACACAAGGGGACACCGCGTCGTCCGCCGCCGACGCCTCCCTCCCGCGCCGCCCGCGCGGCCGCCGATGCGCCGACGGAAGTGACGAACGCTCCGACGACGCCCATTCCGCGTGGCGGAATGAAAATCCCAGCTGCGAAGCAAAAGCGGTCCGGGGTCGGCATGATCGTCGGCGCGCTTCTCGTTGTCGCGATCGGTGTCGGCGGTTATCTGGCGCTCGCCCGGAAGCCGGCGTCGCCACCGCCTCCCGCGCCACAAGCGGGGGGGGGACCCGTCAATCCTCCGCCCGCCGCCTCGGTGGAGACGGTGCGTGTGGCTGCGCAGCCGTCGCGGGTTCCGCAACGCCGCGCGCCACCACCTGCGCCTCCGGCGGCCGCCGTTGCGCAGGGTTTTATCTCCGTGAACTCCAATCCACCGGGGAATCTCTTCATTGACGGCCGCGACCTGGGCTCGGTCCCGGTGATCGAAGAGCCGGTGTCCGCCGGTCGCCACACGATTCGAGTGGAGCGCGCCGGCTTCAAGACGAAGACAGAGACGATCGAGGTTCCCGCGAATACCACCGTCCGCCGGACATACGTGCTCGATCAAGAAGGGGGAGGCCCGGAGTGATGCGACGCTCGACCTGGTTGCTCGTCGCCGTACCGCTCCTGCTGCCGCGGCTTTCAGCGCAGACCGTCCAGAACACCACCCTGCGTCGGGCGCAGCAGGCGTTCGACAATCTCGACTACCGCCAGGCGCTGAGTGCCGCGCATTCGTCGCTGCGCGAGCGGCTCAGCGGGTACGAGCGCGCACGAGCCTACGAGCTGTTGGGATTCACCTACAGCGGCATGGACTCGATTCTCAAAGCAGTCGATGCGTTCAAGCAGGTCGTCCTGATCGAACCCGAACGCGAGCTCGATCCCAATCGGACATCGCCCAAAGCGCTCAGCGCATTTCAGGTGGCCCTTACCCAGATCCTGGTCATTCGACAGCTCCGCGTGGACAGCGTGCAGTTCATCGGCGGGCAAGGGAACGTGCCGATCCGCTATACCGTGACGCAGCCGTCGCGCGTAGTCGCGCGCGTGACCGGCGGATCGCTGGGCAGCATGCGAATCGATTCAACCGTCGCAAACGGGCAGGTCAACATTCGCTGGCCCGCTCGTTTGCCGAGCGGCGATCCGGTGCCCGCGGGGAGCTACAGTGTCATCGTCGAGGCGAGCGTGGGACAGAACAGTTTTTCCGCGTCTCAGCCGATCCGCGTTGCGCACGGTACGGTCGACACGCTGCCGCATCTCACCAGCCTGCCCGGCTACGAATACTTGCCGGAAACGGAGATTCCACCCAAGAGTTGGCGGCCCGTGGGACTCGGATTCGTCTACGCCGGGGTCGCGCTCGCCGGCACCTCCGCGCTCTCGAACGGCGACCTTGGCTCGCCGTCGCTGCGCGAAGGCACCGTCATCGGACTAGGCATTGTCGCGGCCGGCTTCGTCATGACGCTCAAGAAGCCGGCGCCAGAGCCTGCGCGGGGCAACATCCTGTACAACCAGCTGCTGCGCGAGCAGATCGCCCGCCGCAATGCGGAGATCGCCCAGGAGAACACGCGGCGTCGCCAGCAGGTGGCGCTGAGCGTGGTGCCGTTGCCTCGTGCGGGAGGCGGACGATGAGGACCACAGCGACGCTCGTCGCAGCGGGCGCTCTTGCTGTCATGCCGGCGTGCCGCCTTGCCGCCCAGCATTTCTCCGTCGGCCCGCAGATCGCCTTCGGGGACTACCGCGAAACCACATCCGATCTGCATTTTCGCGGCGCTGGTTTGGGCGCGAAGGCGTCAGTCCTCTGGAAAAAGTTTTCGGCGGACGTGTGGCTTTCGAAGATCAATTACAAGCCACACGGCGACTCTGCGCTCGCTGACTTCGATGCCAGCGAGGTGAACGTTCAGCTCCGCTACTTCATCTCAGGCCCTTTCAGCGCGGAATTGGGGTTCATGAATCGCAAGGCAGATCCCGAATTCGAAGCGCAATCGATGGGTGCGCTGACGGCCGGCGCCCAGATGTCGCATCTCCTGGGCCCCGGCGTACGGATGGCGCTCGACGGCGGGGTACTGTTCGGCCCGAAGTTCTCCGGTGGTGGATCGATCTCTCCACTTGGGGCGGTTCGACTTGGCCTCGGCCTTACAGTGGACGCCCTCAAGGGCCGTCTGCACGTAGTGGGCGACTATGAATTCCAGAGCGTCTCGCGCAAGACCGACGATGGCAGCGGCAGCCCTGCGCTTCCGGCGCCAATCCAGCAATCCCTGGGCCGGATCGGCCTGGCAATCGCCTTCTAGCCGGGCCTTTCGATGCTCTTGACAGCGCGGGGCCTGCGAGGAAACTTGTCTGTCCACATGAGTTCGTTCGCGCTGCTGCTGAGCCTTATTCTGCTCCTGAGCGTTAGTCTGCTCGGGGGACGGTTCGTGGCGCGCGCGGAGAACAGCATCTAGCAGTCACAGCAGGACGGAGCAGGACCGACGCCGCGAACCGAGACAGGTTCGCGGTTTTTTTTCACCGCGAGGAGGAGCAAGCCATGGCTCATGACGTGATCATTTTCGATACCACGCTGCGCGACGGCGAGCAGGCGCCCGGGAACGCGATGACCCCGGAAGCCAAATTGCGACTGGCCCGTCAGCTCGACGCGCTCGGCGTGGACGTCATCGAAGCCGGCTTTCCCGCCGCTTCTCAGGGAGACCTGCGCGGTGTGCAGGAGGTGGCGGACGCCGTGCGACGTCCGACGATCGCGGCGCTGGCGCGCTGTCACGATGGCGACATCGACGCGGCCGGCGAGGCGATTCGCCTGGCGCAACGCGGGCGCATTCACGTCTTCATCGCCACCTCGGATCTGCATCTCGAGCAGAAACTCCACATCGACCGCGCGACGTGCATCGAGCGCGCTCGCGCCGCCGTCCGTCGCGCGCGTCGCTACACGAGCGACGTCGAATTCTCCGCCGAGGACGCGACGCGCAGCGATCTCGATTTCCTCTGCCGCATCATTGCCGTCGCGATCGCCGAGGGCGCGACCACCGTCAATCTGCCCGATACGGTCGGGTACACGACGCCGCTGGAATACGCCGCCCTGTTCCGCGCCGTTCGGGAGCGCGTCCCCGAAACCGAGAAGATCGTGTTGAGCGCGCACTGTCACGACGACCTGGGTCTCGCGGTCGCGAACTCGCTGGCCGCTATCGAAGCCGGAGCCGGCCAGGTGGAGTGCACCGTGAACGGCATCGGCGAGCGCGCGGGCAATGCCGCGCTCGAAGAGATCGTCATGGCGGGCCGTGTGCGGCCACAGGTGGTCGCGTTTCACTGTCATGTGAACCCGCGCGAGATCGTGCGCACCAGCCGGCTGTTGTCGCACGAGATCGGCGTCTTCCCCCAACCCAACAAGGCGATCGTCGGGCGCAACGCGTTCGCGCACGAGGCCGGCATCCACCAGCATGGCGTGCTCCAGAACGGTTTGACGTACGAGATTATCGCTCCCGAAACCGTGGGTGCCGGCGGCTCGAGCATCGTGCTCGGCAAGCACTCCGGCCGCCACGCGCTCGAGCGCCGTTATCGCGAGCTCGGCTACGAGCCGGATGCGACCGCGCTCGAGCAGCTGTATCAGGCGTTCACCGCGCTCGCCGACAAGAAGCGGCAGATCCTCGACGAAGATCTGCTGACCCTGCTGCACGACGGATTTCACCGCGCGCCCGAGGTCTACAACCTCACGTATCTGCGCGTGAGCTGCGGCACGGAGACCGCTGCCGCCGAAGTGCGAATGGCGGGCCCGGGGTTCCGTGAGCGGACCGCGTCGGCGACCGGCAACGGCCCAATCGCCGCGGCGTTCGCCGCGATCGCCGAAGCCGTCGGCCGGTCGATCGAAGTGCTGGATCTCTCGGTCCAGTCAGTCACCCCCGGCCGCGACAGCCTCGGGCGTGTCATTCTCCAGGTGCGCATCGACGGCAAGTCGCTCAGCGGGCACGGCGCGTCGACCGACATTGTGGAAGCAGGTGCGCGGGCCCTCGTACACGCGCTGAACAAAGCCGATCACGCGGATGGTCTCGAAACCGTGGCGCTGAGCAGCAGCTACTTCTGGGGGGTCTAGAACCATGACCGAGCTCCTGACGGGCGCGCAGATCCTGACGCGCACGCTGGCCGACGCCGGCGTCGAAGTGATGTTCGGCTATCCCGGCGGTGCGATCATGCCGTTCTACGACGCGCTGCACCAGCACCAGGGAGGCGGGCTGCGGCACATCCTGGTGCGCCACGAGCAGGCCGCCGCGCATGCGGCGGATGGCTATGCCCGCGCCGGCGATCGAGTCGGCGTGTGCGTCGCGACCTCGGGTCCGGGCGCGACCAATCTCGTCACCGGACTCGCGACCGCGCATATGGACGGCTCGCCGGTGCTCGCGATTACGGGTCAGGTCGGCCGGCCGATGCTCGGGCGGGACGCGTTCCAGGAAACGGACGTTGTCGGTGTGACGCTGCCGGTCACCAAACACAACGTGCTCGTCCGCGATGTGGAAGAGCTCGCGGATGACCTCCGTGATGCCATGGCGATCGCGATGGAAGGGCGGCCGGGTCCGGTGCTGGTCGACGTGCCGAAGGATGTGCAGAACCAAAAGGCAGAGTACCGCACTCGGACACATCCATCACGTCGGAGCGCAGAGCGCAAAGTGCCGCGTGAGCTCCCAGGCGAGGCGACGCTGGGCGAAGTGGCGAACCTGATCGCGCGGGCCGAGCGGCCGCTGCTCATGATCGGGCACGGCGTCATCGTCAGCAAGGCGTACACCGAAGTCCGCCAGCTCGCCGAGCGAACCGGCATGCCGGTGATAACCACGCTGCTC
>DASZNX010000264.1:0-3941 GCA_035551075.1 Gemmatimonadales bacterium
CTCAGGGCCGCCGCGATGCCACGAAAATTCTGACCATCGCGACGAGCCACGTGGAGTACTCGACGCCCGAACGCCACTACGCGCACGTCGACTGCCCGGGCCACGCCGACTATGTGAAGAACATGATCACGGGCGCGGCTCAGATGGATGGCGCGATCCTGGTCGTCAGCGCGGTCGATGGACCGATGCCGCAGACGCGCGAGCACATTTTGCTCGCCCGCCAGGTGAACGTGCCCTACATCGTCGTGTTCCTGAACAAGTGCGACCTGGTGGACGATGCCGAGCTGCTCGATCTCGTGGAGCTCGAGGTGCGGGAGCTGCTGAGCAAGTATCAGTTCCCCGGCGACGACGTCCCGGTTATTCGGGGCGCGGCGCTGAAGGCCATCGAGGGCGACAAGCAGTGGACGGGAAAAATCGAAGAGCTGCTCAACGCGCTCGATAAGAACATCCCGGTTCCGAAGCGCGAGATCGACAAGCCGTTCCTGATGCCGGTGGAAGACGTGTTCTCGATTACCGGCCGCGGCACCGTCGCCACCGGTCGTATCGACCGCGGCAAGGTGAAGGTCGGCGAGGAAGTCGAGATGGTCGGCTTCGGGACCGACAAGAAGACGGTCGTGACGGGCGTCGAGATGTTCCGCAAGCTGCTCGATGAAGGCCAGGCGGGCGACAACGTCGGACTCCTGCTCCGCGGCATTGAAAAGGATCAGATCGAGCGCGGCATGGTGCTGGCGAAGCCGGGGTCGATCAAGCCGCACACGCACTTCGAGGCGGAAGTGTACGTGCTGACGAAAGAGGAAGGTGGCCGCCATACCCCGTTCTTCAAGGGATACCGGCCGCAGTTCTACTTCCGCACGACCGACGTGACGGGTTCGGTGGAGCTGCCCGCGGGCGTGGAGATGGTGATGCCCGGTGACAACACGAAGATGACGATCGAGCTGATCACGCCGATCGCAATGGAAGAGCAGTTGCGGTTCGCCATTCGAGAGGGTGGGCGGACGGTTGGCGCCGGCGTCGTCACGAAGATTTTGAAATAACGAGGCACGAGTGGCACGTCTGCACGTCGGCACGCCTGCGTGCCACTCGTGCCGACGTGCCGACGTGAGGCCTAAATGCCTAGAGAAAACATCATCATGGAGTGCACCGTCTGTAAGAGTCGGAACTATTTCACGACCAAAAACAGACGCAAACACCCCGAACGGGCGGAGTGGAAGAAGTACTGCCCGCGATGCAATAAGCAGCAGGCGCACAAGGAATCGAAGTAAATGGCGACGGAAGTCATCACCGGCGGCGACCGCGAGCTGCGGTCTCCTCCCGGACGGATCGGGCGTTTCTTCCAGTTCCTGCGCGACGTGCGCAACGAGCTGCGCAAGGTGACGTGGCCGACATGGGAAGAGCTGAAGAAGGCCACCACCGTGATCATCATCTTCGTCGCGGTGCTGGGCATCATGATCGGCCTCATGGATTCGTTCTTCCAGTGGCTCTTCGTCAGCCTGGTGGCGAAGCTGTTTTGATGGCCGATCTCCGGTGGTACGCGATTCAGACGACCGCGGGCCACGAGAACAAGGTCCGCAACCTGATCGCGCGGCGGATCGCCGAAGACGCCAGGCCGGAGACCGAAAAGCCGATCCGGCAGGCCCTGGTCCCCACGCAGGAAGTCGTGGAGATCAAGAACGGCAAGAAGGTGAACGTCGAGCGGAAGATCTATCCGGGCTACGTGCTCGTGGAGATGGATATGAATCAGGAAACCATCCACACGATCAACGGCATCCAGGGCGTGATCAAGTTCGTGGGAACCGGACGGTTGCCGATGCCGTTGCGTCCCGAAGAGGTGAACCGGCTGCTCGGCGTCGAAGAAGCAATCAAGGAAGAAGAACCCGCCGAGGCTATTCCGTTCTTGGTCGGGCAAGTGGTGGAAATTACCGAGGGCCCGTTCTCGGACTTTAGCGGCACGGTGCAGGAAGTACTGCCTGACAAAGGAAAGGTCCGAGTTTCTGTAGCGTTGTTTGGACGTCCAACGTCGGTCGAGTTGGACTATTTGCAGCTGAAGGCACACTAACCACAAGTGCGTGGGAGTCCGCGCGCGCGGACGTTAATAGAGGAATACGATGGCCAAACCAGTCACCGCAATCGTCAAGCTGCAGGTGCCGGCCGGGCAGGCGACGCCGGCGCCGCCCGTGGGAACCGCGCTCGGCCCGCACGGCGTGAACATCATGGAATTCGTGAAGCAGTTCAACGCGAAGACCCAGAGCGCCGCGGGCATGGTCACGCCGGTGATCGTCACGATCTACAAGGATCGCACGTTCACCTTTGTGACCAAGACACCGCCGGCCGCGGTCTTGCTCAAGAAGGAAGCGGGGATCGAGAAGGGTTCCGCCACTTCGAACCGCGAGAAGGTGGGAAAGGTCACCCGCGCGCAACTCAAGAAGATCGCCGAGCTGAAGATGCAGGACCTGAATGCGACCGACCTCGAGGGCGCGATCAAGATGATCGCCGGGACGGCGCGCTCCATGGGCCTGACGGTGGAGGGCTGATGCGCACGCACGGGAAGAAGTATCGCGCGGCCGCGGCCACCATCGAGGCCAAGAAGCTGTATGCGGCGCCGGCGGCGGTCGAACAGGTGAAGAGCACCGCGTACGCGAAGTTCGACGAGTCCGTCGATGTCGCCGTGCGGCTCGGTGTCGATCCGAAGCATGCCGACCAGATCGTGCGCGGCACGGTCTCGCTGCCGCACGGCACCGGCAAAAAAGTGCGGGTGCTCGTGATCGCGCAGGGCGACAAGGCGAAGGAGGCCGAGAGTGCTGGCGCGGATTTCGTCGGCCTCGAGTATGTCGCGAAGATCAAGGAAGGCTGGCTCGACACCGACGTGATCGTCGCGACGCCCGACGTCATGGGCCAGCTCGGCGCCCTCGGCAAAATCCTGGGCCCGCGCGGCCTCATGCCCAATCCGAAGGCCGGGACGGTAACCATGGACGTCGCCAAGGCGGTGAAGGAGCTGAAGGCGGGCAAGATCGAGTTCCGCGTCGACAAGAGCGGCATCGTGCACGCGCCGATCGGCAAGAAGTCGTTTGCCGCAAATCAGCTCGCCGATAACCTGCAGGCCTTCATGGATGCGATCGTCAAGGCGAAGCCGTCGGCGGCCAAAGGGCATTATATCCGTTCGGTGACCGTGTCGAGCACGATGGGGCCGGGCGTACGGGTCGATCCGGCGGGATACCACGTATGAACCGGACCAAAGCGCAGAAACAGGAGATGGTGACGACGCTGACCCAGCAGGTCAGCAAGGCGCAGACTATCTACGTCACCGACTTCACGGGTCTCAACGTGGCGCACATCACGGACCTGCGCCGGCGCCTGCGCGCCGTCGGCGTCGAGTATGTGGTGGTGAAGAACACGCTCGCGAAGCGGGCGTTGACGGAGCAGCAGCGCCAGCAGGGCGGACTGGAGGAGCATCTCGCCGGTCCCACCGCACTGGTGCTGGCAGGCGCGGATCCGGTGAGCGCGGCAAAGGTGCTCACGGATTTCGCGAAAGAGTTCGAGAAACCCGCGATAAAGATCGGCTTGGTGGAGGGGAAGCCGGTCTCGTCCGCCCAGGTCAAGAGCCTGGCGGCGTTGCCCTCCAAGCAGCAGCTGCTCGCGCAGCTCGGCGGCGCGTTCCAGGCGCCGATGGCGGGATTTCTCGGAGTGTTGAACGGACTGCTGTATTCGATGGTGGGCGCCCTGGAGGCGCTGAAGGAACAACGGGGCGCCCCTCCCAGTGGCGCTGCCTCTTCACAAAGCTAGGGAGAACGCAATGGCAACGCAGACCATGAGTAAGGACGAAATCCTCGAGGCCATCGGCAACATGTCGGTGTTCGAGCTGGCTGAGCTGATCGAGGCGTTCAAGAGCAAGTTCGGCGTCACGATCGCGGCGCCGGCGGCAGCCCCCCCGGCCGGCGCGGCGG